>CBFGPB010000092.1:0-8925 GCA_965650545.1 uncultured Devosia sp.
AGGCCGAGACCGCTTCCACCGCTATCGCGAGCCCGCGATTCCTCTGCGCGCCAGAAGGGCTCGAAGGCTCTCTCGAGCGCTTCCGGCGAAAGACCTGGTCCGTGATCCCGACAGGCGATTATCCCGTTGCCGTCCGCTACGCCTGTCTCCACCACAAGCCCCTGCCCGGGCGCATAGCGCATGGCGTTCTCCACGATGGCCTGCAGCATTTGCCGAAGGCGAGCGGGATCGCCGCGCACCGGTGCCGGTGAGAGCCTGATTTCAACCGGCATCCCCCTCACGGCCAGCTCCTGCTCGTAAAGTTGGATGACCTCCCTTGCGATGTCAGCCAGATCAAGGGGAACGATACTGAGTTCGAGCGCGCCTGCGTTGAACAGTCCCAGCGTGCGCAGGTCCTCAACGATACGGGCCAGCCCATCCACTTGTGCCAGCAACAGCCCGATCAGATCCGGAGAGAGTGTGAAGACGCCGTCTGCGACGCCCTGCAGGCGCCCCTTGAGAATGGTCAGCGGTGTCCGCAGTTCATGCGCTATGGCCGAATTGGAATAGTGCAACTCGGCCTCGGCACGCTCCAGCCGCTCGGCCATCAGGTTAAAGTCCTCGACCAGGCGCGCCGATTCGCCAAAGCCACGGATATCGGGGTTGGCGCGGGCACCAAGATCGCCGGCTGCGACGGCGCGGGCTGCCCGGGCCACTTCGAGAAGGGGCGGTACAATGCGCCGCGACAGCCACCATCCGCCTGCCACCGAAAGGGGAATGGTAACGATCAGGATGAGCAGCAGATAACTCCAGTCCACCCATGTCCAGAGGGCGCTGCTTTCAGGCTCGGTGGGCCAGAGGGCCACAGCCAGCTCGAAATAGAAGGGAAACCCGAAATAGGCGACGACGGCGACTGAAGAGGCTAGCGCCGTGGCCAGGAGGATGACCTGCAGTGCCGCGCTTGTCTGTCTAGCCATCCGTCGACACCTCGAAGCGGTAGCCCACGCCGCGCACGACGGTGAGCAGGTCCGGCAACCCGGCCGCCACCAACTTGCGCCGCAGATTGCTCACGTGGCTGTCCACCGTCCGGTCCATCGCTTCGCTTTCCGGAAGGCAGGCATCGATCAACGCGCTTCGCTCAAACACGCGATTGGGCGAACGCACCATATGGACGAGCAAGCGATATTCGGTTCGCGTCACCGCAATCCGCTCGCTGTCGACCTGCACGGTATGGGCCTCGGTATCGATGCTGAGACGGCCCGCTCGCAGTATGGCACTCTGCCTGCCGCCCTGGGCACGCCGAAGAATGGCGCGGGCCCGGGCCACTACTTCGAGCGGGTTGAAGGGTTTTACCACATAGTCGTCCGCACCCAGCCGAAGGGCCTGGAGCTTGTCGAGATCTTCAGCCAGAGCGGTAACCATCAGAACCGGCGTGTCGTCGGTGCGGCGCAGAGCGGCCAACGTTTCATAGCCATCCATCCTGGGCATCTTCACGTCGAGAACCACCAGATCGGGCTTTAGCCGCTGATGATGGGCAAGGCCGGTGAGCGGATCGGTGGCCGCAACGGTGCGAAAGCCATCCCGTTCAAAGTAGGCCTGCAGGATGCGCACGATCTCGATATCGTCTTCAATGATGAGGATGAGCTGGTTTGTCATGCATAAGGGCCCCTCGTTCCAGGATCATCAGACTTGGCGCAGGATGGTCAATGCCGTTTGTCGCCGCCGCCAATCCAGCCAGCCGCTGCGCAACCGGCAAGATTGGCAACGGCCGGCGTCCAATGAGACTGACCTCGTCAGCTGCCCAGTTTGACAAGCCGTCGCCAGAGCATTTCCAACGGACCGCTGTCAAACCTGCGGAGCCACAGATTGGCGAGCATCACCTGCACGACCAGGACCACAACAGCCGTTGCCAGGATTCCGGCCGAGCCGAAGTTGAACCGTGTCAGCGGACCCCAGGGCGCCCAAAGGATCCAGATGCCGACCACGCTCTGCATGACATAGAGCGTGAAGGCCGTTCGCCCCGCCGCCCGGAACGGGGCCAGCAGCTGCGCACCGAAGCGGAATTTCCACACCAGGTTGATCAAGCCGATATGGCCCAGGGTCATGATCAGGCGGCCGAACTCGGACGGGCTGGGGCCCATGACTGGGTCCTCGAGACCTTGCAGTGCCCAAACGCGCAAGGCCAGACCGACGGAATAGCCTGCAAGAGTGAGGGCCAGGTAGAAGCGGGGTGAACGCAGTCCCTGGATGATGCCCCACTTGAAGAGCGCCACCCCGATCAGCATGGTTGCGAAGGCCTCGCCTACGGTCGACCACAGGCCAAGACCCTTGACGGAGCCGTACCAGGCCTGGACTGCGTCCATCCCCGGCAGATCGGCCTTGCCCTTGGCCATCATCTCGGCACCCTTTGCCATATCGCCCCCCGAGGCCCCGAACTGCATGAGCACCGTCAGGCCCAGCCCGACTGCAAGCGCGGCCGGTGCCGACAGCTTGCGGAAGGTGAACAGGAACAGGGCGGCCAAACCGTAGACATGCAGGATGTCGTAGCCCCAGCGCACGACGAAGACATGCAACAGGCCAAACAGGACGAGCCACATATTGCGGCGCAGGTAGGTATCGGCGACGCTCACCGGCCCATCAGGCGACATTGCCTTGGCCGTCAGCAGGATCATGCCCGCGCCAAACAACATCTGCAGCATGCCGCGCTGCGTGCCTTCGAAGTAGAGGTCCGTGAAGGTCTGCGCAATGGCATCAAGACCCGACAGGTTCGCGGCGGTTCCGAAGTCCATCTGCAGCGACGACATCAGGGGAATGTTGATGAGGAAGATGCCAAGGATCGCAAAGCCGCGCAGGACATCCAGGACATCCAGCCGGGTACGGGGGACTTGGGCAGGTGGACTGTGGGTCGCGCCGTCGACGCGTTGACGGGTCATCGTCGTCATCGTTGAAAATCTCTTCTTATCAAGGGATGGAGGCTCGGCGGCCCCGGGGGCCGCCGGATGTTCGGGAAGGTCAGGCGTCCGTCCCGAGGCGCTGTGCCGTATTGCGTAGTTTTGCCAGGTGTTCTGCCAGGCGAGGTGCCTCGTCCAGGCTCATCGCAAAGGTCCACAAATAGGTCATCACCGCATAGATGCGGCCGGCATCGACCTGCTCGGCCCCGGCAAGGCCGACAATGGCGAGGAGAAAGAGACCGGCGGCTATACATCCCAGGGCGAGATAGGCCGCCGCCTCAAGATCGGAGAGGCGTACCTGAAGGGCTGAAAGCAGCCGGAAGTGCCGAAGGACCTTGAGCTTGCCGCCGCGCGAGAGAATGTCGACCTCGTGCTCAAGCTGTGAGTTCAGCCGGTCATGCAGCCGCTCGTTCCGGCGCGAAAAGGCCGGAAAGACCATCAACACGACCAGCAGGACGACCAAGCCGGCCAGCCCCAGATGCGGCTCCAGATACAGCAGCATGGCAATGGCACCGAAGATGGAGATGACCGAACTGGCCAGCATCGGAAGGTGTTCTTCAAAAAAGCTCACGAACTCCCGGGCCAGGCCCACTCGGGCAATGGTGCGTGACGCGCCATGCCCCCGGGCCCGCTGCTGGTGGGCGACCTCGGCAGCCAGCCTGGCATAGACGCCGGTGAAGACGCGCGTATCGACCGCGCGCCGCAAGGCACCGACGGCCCAGAAGCCCAGCACCATCAGCGCATAGCCCGACGCGGCCAGGGCGTCTCCCTTGATAATGGCGTTGATCGCAAAGCCCGCGAACAGCGGATAGACCAGGAAGAGGGCGTTCTCCAGGGCGAGGAGGGCAAAGGCTATCGAGAACGGCCGGGCATTCTCCTGGAACAGGCCAAGCAGGAACCGGGCGGCCGAATGGTCGGTCCTTTGGCCCGGCGCCAGTGAATTGATGACGGCCATGGTGCAACTCCGAATGCATGGTCGGCCCGGCGGACCGATGGCTTTGCTTGCATTTGGAATGTGGAGGCACGCACCAGACTGTGTGGAGATTGTGTGGAGACGGCGTGCGAGGCCGTGTGGCATGGCCTGGAAGTTGTTGACGAGTGCCCGGGGCTAGTGCGCGCCGATGGGCACACATCGACTTCGCCGTGGTAGTTGGTGGTGCCGGACACCTGGTCGAAACTGTATCGGCTTCACCCCGCGCCGCGTGGCCCGTGACCAGCCGCGGGGTTGTCCCGGACAGCAAATTGGGTCAGTTTAGTCTTCTGGACCAACGGGGGCTGATCCACTGGCAGACATCGCAAACCGGCCGACCATCGTGCTCTTCGATCTCGATGGAACATTGGTGCACCACGTCAATCCGCGCGTGCTGCAGATGCTCGAATTCCTGGACGATTGCTCGCACAGGGGCGGCCGGCTCGTCGCGCGGTTCCGGCTGGCCCGCAGAAGCAGGGCCGGCACGAAAGACGCGCCCAAACTTCTGGTTCACAAGGCTATCCACAAGGTTCGCCGCAAGAGCGTGGACCAGATGCTGGAGCCCTGCCAGACCATGCGCAGAGTGCTGGAACGGCTCAGGGCCGAAGGCGTGGCCCTTGGGGTGGTCAGCAACGGCCTTGGCCGCGGCTATGGCCACGATGTGCTGGAGACCTTCGACCTGAAACGGTTCTTCAAGGCCGCCGTGTTCCGAGAGGATGTCGCCCGGGGGAAGCCGTGGCCCGATTCGATTCTGGCTGCGCTCAGTGGAATCGGGCGGGAACTCCGGCCCAATGACGTGATCTGGTATATAGGCGACCAGCGCAAGGATATCGCGGCCGCCCAGGCTGCCTCCTTGGCGATCGGCCATGCCATTCGGCCCTTCGCATTGGGTGCGCGGGCGGCGCTGGGGGCGGTGGAAGCACGGTTGACGCCCTCGCAGCTGATGTGGACGGCAATGGATTTCGAACGGGCTGTTGCCACGGCCTTCGACCCCAGCGAGATCGAGCAATCGCTGATCGATCCCCTACCCGCGCCGCTGCTCTAGTTCCTAAAAGTCAAATCCCATCTGACTGATGGCCGGCTCAGGCTTGGCCACGCGCGCCGGTTTGGCAGCCCTTTCCGCACGTGTGAGCTCCGGCGTTGCCGCGTCGGCGACCGGGATTGGCGTGGGTTCGGCCTGCCGAACAACAATTGGTGTTGATGCAACCAAAAAAGCCGGTTCGGGCTTTTCCGCCGTGGGCAGCGGCGCGGTCCTGGCAGCCCCGTCCTCGGCCACGGAAGGCGGCGTGACGATGGCGTTGATCCAGCTCACGGCGGGGGCCAGCTTGCCCGGGCGAAGAGCATACAGGTTCTCCCGGCCCTTCTTGACCTCCGCCACCAGGCCAGCCGTCTTGAGCACGCGCAGGTGCCGGGAGATGGCAGGGCGGCTGATGGAGAAGGCATCGGCCAGAGTATGGACCGGAATGGGGCCGGCCAGCAGGATTTCCACGATGCGGCAACGCGTTGCGTCAGCGAGGGCAGAATAGATGGCGATGGGAGGCTTGGTCTTGCGCGTCATGACTTCGCTTAAAGTAACGGCAGCGTTACCCGTCAAGCGGGACGTTTGGCCCGTCAGGCTTTGTTCACCAGAATTGTTGGCTTGCGCTTTACGCTGGCTGCGAAAGTCCTCTGCCGGAAAGGGATTGGTCACATCCACGCCACACGATGCCGGCAAGGAGGAAGGATGATGACCAGCGCAGCAACAGCCTCGGCGGCTTCCAAGCTCAGCGAGCGCCGCCCGTATACCACAGCAGAACTGGTGGTCGATGCCGCCGTGCATATCCTGGGCCTGGTGGTGGCGATAGCCGCGGGATCCGTGCTGCTGGCCCTGTCGCTGCTGGGCACCGCGCCGGAGGCGTTTCCGGCTCTCCTGGTCTATGTCTCGACGCTGATCGTGGTGCTGGGCGTGTCGCTGGCCTTCAATCTCTGGCCATCCACGCCGGTCAAGCACTACCTCGCCAGGCTCGACCAGGCAGCGATTTTCCTTTTCATCGCAGGGTCTTATACGCCTTTCCTTGCCGTTCTCGGTGGCACCTCGACCGGCGTGGTGATGATGAGCCTGGTCTGGGGCGCCTCGCTGGTGGGCGTTGCCCTCAAACTGATCGTGCCGCAGCGCTTCGGGCGCGTGGCGATCATCCTCTATCTCGCCATCGGCTGGAGCGGGGTGCTGGTTTTCCAGTCGCTGGGACAGGCCCTGCCCCCATCGACGCTCTGGCTATTGCTGGCCGGCGGCGTGACCTATTCGGCCGGGATCGTTTTCCACCTGTGGGAAAAGCTCAAGTTTCAGAATGCCTTATGGCATGTCTTCGTGGTCGCGGGCGCGAGCCTGCACCTCTGGGCCGTGATCGACTGCATGATTATTGCGCGGCTTTGATCCGCGGATGGGTGACCTGGTCGCCCGCCTCGATGCCGAGTTCCACCGAGCGGCCCCCGGGGATTTCCAGTACGAACTGCACCGGACCGGCCGAGGGAATCGAGGTCGTGTCATGCGGACGGGCGTTGACATGGATGTTCAGGATCGTGCCATCGGCCTCGATGAACAGCATGTCGAGCGGGATATAGGTGTTGCGCATCCAGAAGGAGACCGGGCGCACCTCCTTGAAATCAAACAGCATTCCGGCGTCGTCAGCCAGTTCCTGCACATACATCAGGCCGCGCGCGCGGGTCTCGGGCGTGTCAACGACCTGGACGGTGAACTGGTGATTTCCGGTGTCGGACTGGATGGAAAGCTTGGTCTCGTCGGCGCTGCAGGCGGCCAGTGGCACGGCCAACAGCAGTGCAGCGGCAAGCCCCGCACGGGTCCGATTTGCTAGCACATTGTTAACGCCAGGCACCGCGAAATGGGCCTTAATGCGATGACGGGGCATCGCCCCAGCCATCGGGGCGGATTTCGGCGACCATCAGACCCTTCGGACCCTGCCCGTAGCGGACGAGGACGAACTGGCCCGGACGCAGTTCGGTGATGCCGAAACGGCGCAGGGTTTCCATGTGGACAAAGATGTCGGGCGTGCCCTCGCCGGCCGAGAGGAAACCAAAACCGCGAATGCGGTTGAACCACTTCACCTCGAGCCGCACCATGCCGGAGGTCGGCTCGACGGTGACATGGGTACGCGGGGCGGGAAGCTGGGAGGGATGGCGGGCGGTCGATTCATCCATGGAGACGACGCGGAAGGCCTGCAGCCCGCCGGGGCGATTGAGCGCCTCGACCACAATGCGGGCGCCCTCATAGGCCGTCTGGTAGCCGTCGCGGCGGAGGCAGGTGACGTGCAGGAGGACATCGGCCATGCCGTTGTCGGGGACGATGAAGCCAAAGCCCTTGCCGGCATCGAACCACTTGATGCTGCCCGAGACTTCGATCGTGTCGGTGGCGGCATGAGTGCCGGCCGCGGCGTGGTCGTCGCGCAGCCGCGCGCCCGCCCCCGTCACATTGGCGGAACCCCCGTCGTCGCCGTTGCCCTTTGCCCCCATAATCCGTACGCCTTTTCACTCGCCCGCCGCATGCGGGTACTCCTCACAAGACCAAATCAGTCTGGCCGATTCAACGGCAAAAGTTAAGAAGGTGTTGCGATTTTGTTGACAGCTCTATCGCTGCATTTCTTGCCCGATGCGGCGAGGCTTGTTAGGCCTGCCCGTCAACCAAGAGAAGGAGACGGCCTTGAAGTATCTGCACACCATGGTGCGTGTCACCGATATCGAGGAAAGCCTCCGCTTCTACTGTGAAGGGCTGGGCCTCGAAGAGGTGCGCCGGACCGAAAACGAGAAGGGCCGGTTCACCCTGATCTTCCTGCGCGCGCCCGGCGACGAGGGCGGCGAAGTGGAGCTGACCTATAACTGGGACCCGGATCCGACGCCCTATACCGGCGGGCGCAATTTCGGCCACCTCGCCTATCGGGTGAAAGATATCTATGCGCTGTGCCAGCATCTCTCGGACATGGGCGTCGTCATCAACCGCCCACCGCGCGACGGGCACATGGCCTTCGTGCGCTCGCCCGACGGCATTTCGGTGGAACTGATCCAGGACGGGCACCTGCCGCCGCAGGAGCCCTGGGCCTCGATGCCCAATACCGGTACCTGGTAACAGGTTGACAGACTTAAGGTTTCGCTAACCCTGCCGCTTAGCGCGGGGTTAGCGAAACCGATCGTATTTTAGCGACTGAACCCCAAGACCCATTGCCTGTTGCCAAAGCGCGACACGCCTCGGGAAGGTCGCTATGCCCCGTATCCTGCGCTCCCTCGCCATTGTTGTCGTTTCCGCCCTGGCGCTGGCCGGGTGCTTGCCCATGGCCATGTTTGCCAGCGGCAGCGGGCCGGGCTATTCGGGCCTGCGGCAGGACTGGGGGACCTATGTCTCGTCGACCAATGTCAATGCGCTCTGTATCTCGCCCAAGCTCCGCTTCGTCATCTGGGAGTTCGAGGGACGCTTCGGCAAGAAGGTGGTCATGAATTCGGGCTACCGGAACGCCTTCCACAATGCCTCGGTGGGCGGCGCGGACAATTCCTATCATACCAAGTGCATGGCGGCCGATTTCTACATTCCGGGCGTGCCCAAGCGCGATCTCATCGCCTTTGCTATGACGGTGGACGGCGTGGGCGGCCTCGGCTGCTATCCGAGCCGCAATTTCATCCATGTCGATGTGCGCGACCGGCCGCGCGGCTATCGGCGCCCCGTTACCTTCGAGGGCTGTTGAAAACTCGGGGCCCGGAAAAAAACCTCATGGGTTCAATGCAAACGGGGTTGCACAATCAAAAGCACCCCTTTATACGACGCCCATCGCGCTGATGCGCCCTTCGTCTATCGGTTAGGACGGCACCCTTTCACGGTGCAGAGAGGGGTTCGATTCCCCTAGGGCGTACCACCTTCCCCCTGCTTTTGAGCATGCGGCGAAGTCGAAGCGATGACCGTGCGCCCATCGTCTAGCGGTCAGGACGACGCCCTCTCACGGCGTAAACAGGGGTTCGATTCCCCTTGGGCGTACCAAGCTTTTT
>CBFGPB010000093.1:0-8899 GCA_965650545.1 uncultured Devosia sp.
GTCTTATTCGACGCGCACAACGTCGACGGACTGGCTGGTCTCGTGCGAACCATGCGTGCGCAACACGCCCACGATGGGCGAGATATCCGCATAGTCCCGGCCATGGCCGATCGAGATGTGGTCCGGACCTGCAATCATGGCATTGGTCGGGTCGAACTCGACCCAGCCCACGTGCTGCCCGCACCATGCCCTGACCCAGGCGTGCATGGCATCGGCGCCTTCGAGGCGGGGCTTGCCGGGGGGCGGATTGGTGCGCAGGAACCCCGAAACATACCCGGCCGGGATGCCCACGCCGCGCAGCCCGGCAATCATGACATGGGCGAAGTCCTGACATACGCCTTTGCGCAGCCCAAAGGCCTCCGCCGGGCGGGTCTCCACGTCAGTCGCCTTGGGGTCGTATTCGAAGTCCGCATGTATGGCCATGCAGAGCCTGGTAGCGACCCCCAATGTGGTCTGCTCGCCTGACGTCACGTCCCGGACATAGTCCGAAATAGCAGGGACAAGCTGGACACGGGGCGAAGCCGCGAGGAAATGCTGGGGGCTGGCGGGGGCAATCGACCAGTAACGCGCAATCTCCAGCCCGAGTTGGGAGAGGGGTGGTGACAGGTCGGCGGGAGGCGTCAGGTCCTCCACCTGTACCCGCGCCGCGAGCTTGATGATGAGATTGTCATGCGGTTCCGTCATCGTGATGGCGGTCACCGAATTGCCGAAGAAATCGAGAAAGCCGCTTTGCCGGGATGGTGCGGGTTCCACTTTGATAGACGACGCGATAACGCGCTGCACTCCGGGCACCGTTGCCGGGGCAACGCGAATGTGGTGTCGGCCGCCGTGTACGGGAGCGTCGTAGTCATAAGTTAGCGTCAGGCGGATGTCGTAGAGCATTGGGGCCGCCTCAGGTGAAATAGGCCGCGGCGATCAGGCCGGACAACATGCCGATGTCGCCGGCAAGCCTCTCAAGCCGCTCAGGGTTCAGCGCCTCGGGCTCGGTGATCATGAGGTCGGTATGGATCTGCAGCGCGAGCTTGGCGGCTGGCGAGAGCTGTCCGTCCTCGATGCCCCCGGGCAGGGTCTCGATCTGGTTTCGCAATTCGGTCAACTGAAACAGGACCGAGCGTGGATTGAGTGGATCGAGCACGAGCAGGTCCACCACGCTATGCTTACCCGCGCTCACCGAATAGCGCCGGCGATGCGACATGGCGCTGTCGCCGATTTCGAGCAGCATTTCGAGCGAGCCGTCGGGAGCCTCGGGCCCTGTCAGCCAGCCGGCAGCGCGGGCCATCTGTATCGCGCGCTCCAGCCTCCGGCCCAATTCGAGAAATCGCCAGCCGGCGAAGCGATACATGTTTTCGTGCACGAGGCCGGAAAAGCCCGCCAGCTTGCGCAGCAGCACGGTCATGGCGCGCGTGGCGTCATCGCCGGTGCTGACACGAGAAGCAAAGCGGCGGGCCGTCTTCTGCAGGTCATTGAGCGCCAGCCAGCCATCGGGCGAGAAGCGGTCGCGGATCTGGCCCGCGCTGTGCACAGCGCTGTCGATGGAGGCGAGGAGGCCAAGCGGCATCGCCTCGCTGGCGTCGACATCGATGGTTTCGAGAAAGGCGGCGCAATGGGTGAGGATCGGCAGGTCCGGCCGCGACAGTTCGGCAAGGCGCGCATTGTAGGCGCGCAGGATACGGACCGTGGCCTCGCAGCGTTCTGCATAGCGCCCGAGCCAGATCAGATTGTCCGCGGCCCGGCTGGGCAGGCTGCCGGGCGAGTTTCGGACCAGCTTCTGGCCCTCGCGCGGCAACAAGGAGACCTGCTCGACGGGCTTCGACGAGAGCACCCAGACGTCGGCCGCCTGGCCGCCGCGCTGCATGGCCAGGGCTGTGGTATCTGTGGTGGAGCCGACCCGAGCGAAGCCGCCCGGCATGATGGTCCAGCCCTGCTCGGTGCGGGCGGCGTAGACCCGCAGGGTGATAGGGCGCGGCTCCAGTCGGCCATCGATATAGACCGGGGCGGTCGAGAGTCGCACTGGCTCTTGTCCGACATAGGCGCCACCCTGCTTGGCTATCCGCTCCTGAAGGTCGGCTTTCTGTTCGGCCGTCATCGACGCGCCGAGCGCAGTGCCGCGGAGGTCGTCAAAGGGCAGGATCGTCGAGAATGCCGGCCCGATCATCAGGCTGTCGAAATTGTCGAGCACGAATTCCTGCTCGGCACCCTGGCCGCACCACCAGGTGGCGATTTCGGGCAGTTCGAGGCCGGTGCCGAGCAGGTGCTTGCAGAGGCGCGGCATAAAGGCGGCGAGAGCGCGGGTTTCGAGAATGCCCGTGCCCAGGGCGTTGATCATCGAGATCGAACCGGAGCGCAAGGCCTCGACCATGCCGGGCGTGCCGATATGGCTGTCATAGCGCAATTCCAGCGGGTCGGCGAAGCTGGCATCGAGGCGGCGCCAAAGCACGCTGACGGGCTTCAGTCCAGCCACGGTGCGGACCATGACCTGGCCGTCCTCGACGACGAGGTCTTCCCCTTCGAGCAGCATGAGGCCGAGATAGCGGGCGATGTAGGCGTGCTCGAAATAAGTCTCGTTGAGCTGCCCGGGTGTCAGGATGCCGACGCGGCCGCCGTCTCGACGCGCCTGCGCGAAGAGTGTGTCACGGAAGCCGCGGAAGAAGCCGGCAAGCCGGTTGATGTTAAGACCGGAATAGATGTCGGAGAGGGCGCGGGTCGTGGCCACGCGGTTTTCGAGCGCAAAACCGGCGCCTGACGGCGCCTGTGTCCGGTCGCCCAGGACCCACCAGGCGCCGTCCGGGCCGCGGCCGAGCTCGAAGGCACAGAAATGCAGGTAGTGGCCGCTGACGGGCGGGATACCCACCATGGGACGCAGAAACTCGTTGTTCTGGGCAATCAGTTCAGGCGGCAGCAGCCCTTCCTGCACCAAGGAATTGTTGCCGTAGATGTCGGCCACGATGCGCTCGAGCAGTTCGGCGCGCTGCGTAAGGCCGCTCGATATCTGCACCCAGTCGGCTTCGTCGATCAGCAGCGGAATATGGGCCAGCGGCCACGCGCGCTCCTTGCCTTCGGCGCCATCGTATTTGCGGTAGAACACACCGGCGTCGCGCAGGTACTGATCGGCGCGTTCGAAACGCGTGGCCAGTTCGGTCGGGCCAAGCGCGTCGAAAGCCGACATGAGTTTGTCCCAACCGGGACGAATGGCGCCGGACGGGTCGATCATCTCGTCCGGCACGCCGGGTAGCAGGCGGTAATCAGCGATGATGCTGGGGCCGGCCGGGGGCTTGCCGCGGGTCTGCTGATTCCGCGAAGTCATGGCGCTACGTGAACCGTGGCGGGCGCCTGAGGTCAAGCGTCAGCGGATATTCATCCGCAGGCTTTTCCGGGCGGAGCGGATAGGAGCCGGGCGTGTAGTTGTGGGGCACGAAGCGGGCGAGGCGCCGGGCCTCGGCCTCGTTGCCATTGACGGGGAAGGTTTCGTAGTTGCGGCCGCCGGGATGGGCGACATGATAGGTGCAACCGCCGATGGCACGGCCAGTCCAAGTGTCGAAGATGTCGAAGACAAGGGGGGCATGGACCGGCATGACCGGGTGCATGCCGCTGGCCGGTTGCCAGGCCTTGAAGCGGACGCCGCCGACGTATTTTCCGTTTATGCCAGAAGGCTTTAGCGGGACCGGGCGCTGGTTGCAGGTGACGGTGTAGCGGACCGGGTCGGGAGTCTCGAGGCGGACTTCGAGGCGTTCGACCGAGCTGTCCACGTAGCGCACGGTGCCGCCGATGGCGCCCTGTTCGCCCATCACATGCCAAGGCTCAAGGGCTTGATGGAGCTCGAGTTTTACGCCCTCCACGGTGACTTCGCCACAGAACGGGAAGCGGAATTCGAGCTGTGCGGCGAACCATTCGGGCTCGAAATCGAAGCCATGTTGACGCAGGTCTTCGAGCACGCCGAGGAAGTCCTGCCACACCTGGACCCCCAACATGAACCGATCATGAAGGGCCGTACCCCACCGGGTGAATGAGCCAGAGAGCGGATTGTCCCAGTAGCGGGCGATGAGGGCCCGGATCAGCAATTGCTGGGCGAGCGACATGCGCGCATTGGGCGGCATTTCGAAGCCGCGAAACTCGACGAGCCCCAGGCGCCCGGTTGGGCCGTCGGGCGAATAGAGCTTGTCGATGCAGATTTCGGCGCGGTGGGTATTGCCGGTGACATCGACGAGGAGGTTGCGGAACAGCCGGTCGGTGAGCCAGGGCAGGGGCGGGACGCCTTCGCCCGGGGCCGGCACCTGGGCCAAGGCAATCTCGAGTTCATAGAGACTGTCGTGGCGCGCTTCATCAATGCGCGGCGCCTGGCTGGTCGGTCCGATGAACAGGCCTGAAAACAGGTAGCTCATCGAGGGATGGCGCTGCCAGTGCAGGACCAAGGACTTGAGAAGATCCGGCCGCCGCAGGAAAGGGCTGTCATTGGGCGTGGCGCCGCCGACAACGACATGATTGCCGCCACCTGTGCCGACATGTTTGCCGTCGATCATGAACTTGTCGGCACCGAGGCGGCACAGCCGCGCCTCTTCATAGACCGCTTCGGTTGTCGCCACGCACTCGTCCCAACTGGCGCTGGGGTGGATGTTGACCTCGATCACGCCCGGATCGGGGGCGACGCGGATGACGTTGAGGCGCGGATCGTGCGGCGGGGCATAGCCCTCGACATGCACGGGCTTGCCGATCTGCCTGGCGGCAGCTTCGGTAGCTTCAATGAGTTCCAGATAGTCTTCCAGCGCCGAGACCGGGGGCAGGAAGACGCAAAGCCGCCCTTCCCGCACTTCCACGGTCAAGGCCGTGCGCACGTTGGAGTCGATCTCGTCGAGGATCTGCTCGTTGCGGTTCTGCGTCTCGGTTGCCGCGGTGAAGCTGGCGGCGGTCTGCGGGCGAATGTCTGCCGGTGCGGCACTGGCGGCGGCAAGGATGCTGCCCGGCTCGGGCAGCGGCGGGCGCTCTACGCCGGGATCCATCGGCACGATATGGGGATAGCTGGTGGCCGTGAGATAGCGCAGGCTCGATAGAGGCAGGCGATAGCCGGCGGCGCTGTCGCCCGGAGCAAGGTAGAGCTTGCCGCGGCGCGTCTTCCACTGTTCGGTGATCCAGCGGCGGCCGGTTGCGGCGGCGTTCCAACGCTGGATGGGCAGGACATAGCCGGTCGGGCTGGTGAGGCCGCGATTGAAGACGGTCGCGATGCGGGCACGTTCTTCGGGGTCGCTCAGCTTTGAGTTGGACGGATCCACATTGTCCGGGAGCCTGGCTTCCTTGAGAATCCATTCGGCCGGGTCTTCATAGGCGGGAAGAACAGTCTCGCCACCCAAGCCCAGATTGCGGGCAATAGCCAGGTTCAACGCCTCGGCGTCGGCGGAGGTGACGTCATAGCTGACGCCTTCCTGGGCAATGAGATTTTCGTCCTGCCAGACGGGCTTGCCGTCGAGACGCCAGTAGAGCGAAAAGGTCCAGCGGGGAAGGCTTTCTCCCGGATACCACTTGCCCTGGCCGTGATGCAGCAGGCCATTGGGCGCGAAGCGATTGCGAAGACGGCGGATGAGCGTGTCGGCCAGTTTGCGCTTGGTGGGGCCCACGGCGCCGGCGTTCCATTCGTCGGACTCGAAGTCGTCGATCGAGACGAAAGTGGGCTCGCCGCCCATGGTGAGGCGGACATCCTGCTGGTTGAGCCGCATGTCGACAGCCCTGCCCAAGGCATTGAGGCGTTCCCAGCTCTCGTCGGAAAAGGGCTTTGTGATACGCGGATGCTCGGCGACGCGGGTGACCTTCATATCGAAGGCGAAATCGACCTCGGCATAGGAGGCAAAGCCTGAAATGGGCGCGGCGTTGCGATAGTGGGGTGTCGCCGCCAGCGGCACATGGCTCTCGCCGGTGAGCAGGCCTGAAGTGGGGTCGAGACCGATCCAGCCGGCACCGGGCAGATAGACTTCGCACCAGGCATGCAAATCGGTGAAATCGTGATCGGTGCCCGCGGGGCCATCAAGCGACACCAGGTCTGGCTTGAGCTGAATCAGGTAGCCGGACACAAAGCGCGCGGCAAAGCCGAGATGCCTCAGGATATTGACCAGCAGCCAGCTCGAATCGCGGCAGGAGCCCCGCGCATTGCCCAGGGTTTCCTCTGGCGTCCAGACGCCGGGCTCCATGCGGACGATGTAGTTGATGGTCTGCTGCAGCCGGGTGTTCAGTTCGGTGACGAAGGTGACGGTATTCTTGGGGCTCTTGTCGATGCGATCGAGGAACTGCTGCAGCAGGGGGCCGGCCGGTTCGGGCTGGCGATAGATGGAAAGGTCCGCGCGCAGGTCTTCGGGGTAGTCGAAAGGCCAGGTCTCCGCACTCTCCTCGACGAAGAAGTCGAAGGGATTGTAGACCGTCATGTCGGCCACGAGGTCGACTTCGATCTTGAGCTCGGTCACCGGTTCGGGAAAGACGAAGCGGGTGAGGAAGTTGCCGTAGGGGTCCTGCTGCACATTGACGAAATGCAGGTCCGGTGTCACCCGCAGCGAATGGCTCAGCACCTTGGTGCGCGAATGGGGCGCGGGCTGTAGTCGGATGATCTGCGGCTGCAGGATGACCGGCCGGTCATATTTGTAGTGGGTGAGGTGATAGATGGCGGCTTTGATCGACATGCAGCGGCGTCGCTCGTTCTAAGGCCACAGAATTAGACTTCCCGATAAAGAGCTTAGCGGGGATCGGGGGTCTTGGATAGGTGGCTACTCAAGCTCGTCTATCACCTGCCGCTGGCGGATCATTTCGAGGAAAATGCGGTAGTCGCGGTCGAACTGGGTCCGGGCGGCGGGATTGGGCGCCCGCGAGGTGCCGCCCTGCTGCATGGCAAGGCAGGCCCTGTCGAGGCTCGGGTAGAGGCCGGCGGCGTTGGCGGCGACCATGGCCATGCCCAGCAGCGTTGCATCCGGGGTCGAGGGCTCGACGACCGTGCAAAATGTGGCGTCGGCATAGAGCTCCATCAGCAGCGGATTGCGTGTATGGCCGCCGGTAATGTGCAGCGTGTCGATGGAATAGCCGCGGGTGTTGAGCGTCTCAAGAATGTGCCGGACGCCAAGCGCGATGGAAACGCAGGTGCGCCAGTAGAGGCGGCAGAGCGAGTCGAAATCGCTGTCGAGTGTCAGTCCGGAAATAACGCCGAGTGCAAACGGGTCGCCGAGAGGCGAGCGATTGCCGTGAAAATCGGGCAGCACATGGAGGCGGTCCGCAAGTGCGATGCCTTCGGTCTCGCGCAGTTCCATGACGCGCTGGCAGATGGCGAGGTGCTTTTCACGGGTCGGCTCGCCGCCCGCCCCGTGCCAGCGGATGATGTGGTCGAGCAAAGCGCCGGTAGCCGACTGGCCGCCTTCGTTGAGCCAGACGCCGGGGAGGACGGCGCCGAAATATGGTCCCCAGACGCCGGTCGTAGGTCGATCCTCGGCGGAGAGCGCCATGACGCAGCTCGACGTGCCGGCAATCAGGGCAAGGTGCCGGTCGATAGTGTCCACGTCGGCCGTGAAGGCACCGAGTACCCCCAGCGCACCGGCATGGGCGTCGATGAGGCCGGCCCCGACATGGCAGGCGGTGGTGAGGCCGAGGTCATCGGCAGCCGCTTGGGTCAGCCTGCCCAGATCGGCGCCGACGGGGCTGGCCGTCTGCGGCAGGGCCGCCTTGTCGATGAGGTCATCAAGGCCGACCTGAGTGAGGAAGTCCTGCCGCCATTTCTGCTCGGAATGGCCGAGATAGGTCCATTTGCAGGTGAGGGTCGATTGCGATCGGGCCAGCGATCCGGTGGCCTTCCAGGACAGGAAATCGGCCAGGTCGAACATCATTCCGGCGCGCGCCCAGCTCTGCGGCAGATGGCGCTTTAGCCACATGAGCTTGGGCACTTCCATTTCCGGTGACATGACGCCGCCGGCATAGTGGAGGACCTCGTGGCCGGTGCGGGTGCACTCGTCAGCTTCTTCGAGGGCGCGGTGATCGAGCCAGACCACGGTGTCCCATCGGTCATCGCCATCGCGCGAGACAGTGACCTGTGCGCCATGGGCGTCGCGTACCACCAGCGAACAGGTTGCGTCGAAACCGATGCCGACGACGTCCTTGGGGTCAGCGACAGCCTGGGCAACGGCCATGCGGACAGCGGTGCAGACAGCCGCCCAGATATCCTCGCTGTCATGCTCGGCGAAGTTGGCGTCGGTGCGCCGCATCAGGATGGGATGCTCGCCGCGCCCGAGGCACTGGCCGTCGCGCGTGAACACGCCCGCCCGGGCACTGCCGGTCCCGACATCCACTCCCACCAGGAGGTTTTGCGACACGCCGCCCTCTCTTTTTCGGTCCGGGCGGACCTTAGCGGAAGGTTCGGAATCGGGCTAGGGGCGACGGGGTGCCAACCCTAGAGATGATCGGCGAGATAGGCTTCGAGCGTTCGGGTCGTGCCTTGCATCCACAGGGAATGAAGCGCCTTGGTGAAGGCGTCGATAAAGTCCGGGGCCTTGGCCAGGTCGCCATAAATGTCGGCCATTTCGAGCCAGGCCTTCGGGTTGTCTTTGGCCTTGTGGGCCTGGGCGGTAAGGCGGTCCCAATTGGGATCGTTCGGTTCAATGACGGCGCCGCTCTCGGTCGTGCCGTAGCAGTAGCGGCACCAGAGAGCAGAAACGAGCGCCAGGCCTGTCACGGAGCGGCCATCGCGGATGCGATCAAGGGCCGTTGGGATGATGAACTTGGGCTGGCGGTTGGAGCCATCGAGCGCCAGCCGCCGCACCGTGTCGCCGATCTTGGGATTGGCGAAGCGCCTCTCGCAGAGGGCGAAATAAGCATTGAGGTCGGTGTCCGGAACCGGCGGCACGACCGGGATGATTTCCTCGGCTTCGACCTTCTTGAGGAAAGC
>CBFGPB010000094.1:0-8731 GCA_965650545.1 uncultured Devosia sp.
ATCAAGGCCGCAATTGCCCGTTGCCGCGCACGCGGTATTTGAAGCTGGTCAGCTGCTCCACGCCCACCGGCCCGCGCGCATGCATCTTGCCGGTGGCAATGCCGATCTCGCCGCCAAAGCCGAATTCGCCGCCATCGGCAAACTGGGTCGAGGCATTGTGCATGAGGATCGCCGAGTCGATCTCGTTGAAGAACTTTTCGACCGCTTCGGCATCCTCGGCGATGATCGCCTCGGTATGGTGGCTCGAATAGTGCTCGATATGGGCGATCGCGGCTTCGAGACTGTCGACCACCTTCAC
Source organism: uncultured Devosia sp. (assembly GCA_965650545.1). Classification (GTDB taxonomy): domain Bacteria; phylum Pseudomonadota; class Alphaproteobacteria; order Rhizobiales; family Devosiaceae; genus Devosia. The sequence goes on from CBFGPB010000094.1 coordinate 299, forward strand.
TGAGATGATCGCGTCCTCATATTCGGTCTGCCAGTCCTTCTCCGTGGCTTCGAGCGCCTCGGGGATCATGGACATGACCGTGGCGTCGCCGCGGATTTCGCAACCCTTGGCCACCAGCGCCGCGATGATGGGTTTCAGATGCGTTGCCACCACGTCCTTGTGCACCAGCAGCGTCTCGGCCGCCCCGCAAATGCCGGTGCGGCGCATCTTGGCGTTGAGCGTGACGCTCACCGCCTTGTCGAGATCGGCGCTCTTGTCGATATAGACATGAACCAGCCCCTCGAGATGGGCAAAGACCGGCACACGCGCCTCGGACTGGACGCGCGCCACCAGCGTCTTGCCGCCGCGGGGAACGATCACGTCGATATTGCCATCGAGGCCCTTGAGCATCTCACCCACCGCTTCCCGGTCAGTCGTGGGGACCAGTTGCACGCATTCGACCGGCAGGCCGGCCAGATGCAGCCCGTCGAGCAGGCAATCGACAATGGCGCGGGAGGAATGGAAACTGTCCGAGCCGCCGCGCAGGATGACGGCATTGCCCGACTTGATGCAGAGGGCCCCGGCATCGGCCGTCACATTGGGCCGGCTTTCAAAGATCACGCCGATGACGCCGAGCGGCGTGCGCACGCGCTCGATATGCAGGCCATTGGGCCGGTCCCATTCGGAAATCACCGTGCCGACCGGATCGGGCAGTTCGGCAATGGTCTTTACCGCCTCGACGATCCCGTCAATGCGCGCATCGGTCAGCAGCAGCCGGTCGAGGAAGGCCTTGGAAATGCCCTTCTGCTCGGCCGCCTGCATGTCGAGCGCATTGGCGGCGAGAATCTGCTTGCGATGCGCATTGATGGCGCCGGCGGCCGTGAGCAGCGCGGTGCGCTTCTGCTCGGGCGTTGCGATCTTGAGCGCATTGGCGCCCTTGCGGGCGTTGCGGCCGATCTCGGCCATTACCGTGGCAATGTCGGTCGTGGTGGCTTCAGCCAGGCTCATGATCGGCCTCTTGTCTCTGCGGCTTTTCGGCGCTGCCGGTCAGCACCAGATTATCGCGATGCACCAGTTCGGCGCGGCTGTCCATGCCGAGCAGTGCGACGATGGTGTCGCTGCGCTTGCCCATGACGAGGCGCGCGTCCTCGCTGTCGAGGCCGACCAGGCCCCGGGCGATCTCGCGTCCGTCCGGATTGAGCACCGCAATGGTGTCGCCCCGCTCGAACGCGCCGGTGATGCGGGTCACGCCGATGGGCAGCAGCGAGCGGCCCTGGGTCAAGGCCCGCGCGGCACCGGCATCGACCTGCACGGTCCCGGCCACGGCCAGGGTGCCCATGATCCAGCGCTTGCGCGATTGGGCGCGGGTGGTGGCGGGTTTGAAGAGCGTGTGCAATCCGCCCTCGGTGAGGCGGCGAAGCGGGTGGTCTTCGGTGCCCTTGGCAATGATCATGGCCGTGCCCGCCAGCGTCGCGATCTTGCCGGCCTCGACCTTGGTGGTCATGCCGCCGCGCGACAGATGACTGGCCGCGCCGCCGGCCATGGCTTCGATGGCGGGCGTGATGGCCTCCACCACCGGGATATGGGTGGCAGAAGGATCCTTGGCGGGCGGCGCCGTATAGAGCCCGTCAATGTCCGAAAGCAGGACCAGGAGGTCCGCCTCGATCATGGTGGCGACCCGGGCCGACAGCCGGTCATTGTCGCCATAGCGGATCTCGGCCGTTGCCACAGAGTCATTCTCATTGATGATCGGGATGGCGCCGAGGCCGAGCAGCGTCTGGATCGTGGTGCGGGCATTGAGGTAGTAGCGCCGCTCCTCGGTAATATTGGGGGTGATGAGGATTTGCCCGGTGACGATGCCGTGCTTGCCCAGGGCGTCGGCCCAGGCTTGCGACAGGGCGATCTGACCGGCGCTGGCTGCCGCCTGGCTCTGTTCGAGCGTCAGGGCCAGCGCGGAGAGGCCCAGCAGGCCACGGCCCAGGGCAATGGCGCCGGAGGAGACAATGACAATCTCGCGGCCCTCGGCCTTGAGCGTGGCAATATCCTCGGCCAGCTCCGCGAGCCATTGCGCGCGCAGCTTGCCTGATTTGTCGACCAAGAGGGCCGAGCCGATCTTGATGGTGATGCGGCGGTAAAGGGCGAGGGGGTTCTGGGCGCTCATCTTGCGGCGAACTCGATCCACTCCCTCCCCCTTGCGGGGAGGGTTGGGGTGGGGGGGTAAATGGCAGGGTGCCGAGTGCATGACCACCCCCACCCAGCCTCCCCCGTCCAGGGGGAGGAGTGGCACCCAGTTTGCGAAAGCATCGAGGCTTTCAAGGCGTCCATTTGCCTTCGACCTTCTTGCGTTCGGCCTCGGCCTTTTCGGCCTTTTCGGCGTCAAGCACGTTGAGCACGTCGTAGAGCACCTGCTCGACGCCGGCGCCGGTGGCGCCCGAGACCTGGCGCACTTCGGCCTTGGACACCTTCTTCAGCGCCTTGACCTTGGCCTTGATTTCCTCGGGGGTCAGGGCATCGACCTTGTTGAGCACGACGATTTCCGGCTTGTCGGCCAGCACGTCGGCATAGGCGGCCAGCTCATAGCGCACCGCCTCATAGACATGGGCGACATCTTCGTTGGTGCCGTCGATGAGGTGGATGAGCACCTGGCAGCGCTCGATATGCCCCAGGAACCGGTCGCCGATACCAATGCCTTCGCTCGCCCCTTCGATGAGACCGGGAATATCGGCCAAGACGAATTCGCGTTCGCCGATGCGCACCACACCCAGGTTCGGGTGGAGCGTGGTGAAGGGATAGTCTGCAATCTTGGGCTTGGCGGCCGAAACGGCGGCAAGGAAGGTCGATTTGCCGGCATTGGGCTGGCCGACGAGGCCGGCATCGGCGATGAGCTTCAAGCGTAGCCAGATGCCTTTTTCCGTGCCTTCCTGGCCCGGATTGGCCCGGCGCGGCGCCTGGTTGGAGCTGGTCTTGAAATAGGCATTGCCGAAGCCGCCATTGCCACCCTTCAAGAGCACCACGCGCTGGCCCACTTCGGTGAAGTCGGCGATGAGGGTCTCCTGGTCTTCCTCGAAGATCTGGGTGCCCACCGGCACGCGCAGCACGACATCCTCGCCATCAGCGCCGGTGCGGTTCTTGCCCATGCCATGCACGCCCGTACCGGCGCGGAAATGCTGGGTATAGCGGAAGTCGATCAGCGTATTGAGCCCGTCGGCGCATTCGGCGATGACATCGCCACCGCGCCCGCCATTGCCCCCGTCCGGGCCACCGAATTCGACGAATTTTTCGCGCAGGAAGCTGACGGCGCCGGCGCCGCCGGATCCGGACTTGATATAGACCTTGGCCTGGTCGAGGAATTTCATGCGTTTCGTGCCTTCCAGACGCTGCGCGTCAGTATGGTGTCGATATGCTCCAGCTCGGCGCTGCGCGCAAGGCAGAGCAGGGTCGATCGCCCTGTCTCGGTAAATCCCAGCCGGTGCTGGATGGCCAGCGAGGCATGGTTGAAGTAGAAAACGCCCGAATAGATGGCCGGCGCGTCGGTCGCGCCAAAATACCAGTCTATGACGGTCGCCGCGGCCTCGCTCATGATGCCGCGTCCCCAATGGGGCTTGCCCAGCCAATAGCCGATCACGGCATTGCCGCCCATGGGCTGGTAGCCGATATGGCCAACATAGCCCACACCTGCAAGCTCGATGGCGAAATTGACCGCATTGGGTGCGAAATCGGCCCGTTGCGTGCGCAGCCAGGCCCGTGCATCGGAGAGATGATAGGGAAAGGGCACGCGCGCCAAATTGCCGGCCACGTCGAGGTCGTTGAGAAAGAGCGCGATGGGCTCGGCATCGCCCTCTTGGGGCGGCCGCAGGATCAGCCGGTCGGTGACAAGGGTCGGGGTCATGCATTTGCACCGCATTGCAGGCGCCCACAGCCTCCCCCTCTCCCCCTGAGGGAGAGGGTGGATCGCGCGCAGCGCGAGACGGGTGAGGGGTTTTCTCCGCGTGCACCAGGCTCGCCAGAGCATCCTCCACCCCTCATCCGCCCTTCGGGCACCTTCTCCCTCAAGGGGAGAAGGGAGACTGGTGCCACCTCAGTCATCCCCGCCACTCCATCACCCAAAGCGGCTTGCCGCGGTGGCGCTCGACCACGCTGGTGGTTTGTTCGATGACGGAGAAGCCGGTCTTTTCCAGCACCCGGATCGAGCCGGCATTGTGCGCCAGCACGCGGGCCCGGATCGGGGTGAGGCCGATTGCGGCGGCGGCGCCCAGCAGGCCCTTGATCGCCTCGGGCGCGTAGCCTTTGCCCCAAAAACTCTCCCCCAGCCAGTAGCCCAGTTCGGTTGGCCGGTCGTCATGGAAGTAGAGCCCGATCACCCCCATCAGCCGGTCGCTGCTTTTGTCGGCAATGACAAAGGGGTGGTGGATGGCGCGCTGTTCCTTTTCGAGAAAGGCGCGGCCATGGTCGGGTTCATAGGGAAAGGGCAGGGTCGCCGTCGGCTCCAGCACGTTCCAGTTATTGGCCTGGGTCACCAGGTCGTCGAGGTCCGACACATGCGGCTTGCGCAGCACCAGTCGCTCGGTGTCGATCGTTTCGGGCAGGGCGTCCCTCAGGCGCATCGCTTTTCCTCTCTTGCCAGCCAGCTGGCCCGCGTCAGTGCGGTTAGAACATGAGGCACATTGTGCTGCAAAGCATGGGAAAAGCGCATGTCGCGGCCGGTTTCGACAAAACCCAGCTTGGCCTTGAGGCGCAGCGAGACGTGGTTGTCATGCTGGGCGCAGGAGGCAATGGCCTCGGACGTCGAATTGGCAAAGTGCCAGTCGATCACGGCCTGTGCCGCTTCGGTGCCATAGCCCCGGCCCCAATGGGGCTTGGCGATCCAGAAGCCCAGTTCGGGCCCGATGGTCACGCAGCCGATCAGGCCGCGGCCCGGCAGGTCGACGATGAACAGGGCCCTCTCCGCGCCCGGCCTGGGGGCGCTGCGCAGCCAGTCGCTGGCCATGGCCAGGGTGAACGGGAAGGGCAGGGGCGTCAGCCAGCGGGCGACGGCGAAATCGCTGACCCCCAGAGCAAAGCAGGGGGCGTCGTCGGGCCGGGCCGGCCGCAGCACGAGGCGGGATGAATGGAGCTCGGTCATCTCTCCGAAAACTCCAGATACATCATCACCATTTCGCGGCCAGCCAGGTTGTGGCTGCGTTCGATGGCAGTGCCGGTTTCCACGAAACCGGCCTTTCTGAGCACGCCGAGCGATCCGGCATTATTGACCAGAGCGCGTGACCTCAGGGCATGCGCCCCTGCCGCCCGGGCCGCGGCGACCAGCGCGATTGCCGCTTCACTGGCATAGCCGAAACCCCAATAGGGTTCGCCCAGCCAATAGCCCAGTTCGGGCACCTGGCCGTCGGCGAAATGCAGGCCGATCACGCCCACCAGCTCGTCGTCGCGCAGGATGGCGAAACACGCTTCGGCCCTGCTGGGCACGATCTGGTTGATGAAGTGTTCCGCGTCGCTCAACCCATAGGGAAAAGGCAGGCGCGCCATCCATTTGTGGACGTTCTCGTTATTGGCGAGGGCGGCGATGGCGGGAGCATGGGCCAGGGTCGGGGTGACCAGAACCAGACGCTGGGCGCGAATGGTGGCGGGCAGGCGGTCCTTCAGGGTGGTCGCGACGACGGTCATGGCAATGCTCCAGAAACGAAAAAGGGGAACCGGCGGACCGGTTCCCCTTTGCATTTGCTGTTTCTTGCCAAACGCTACGCCGGGGAACTGGTCTCCGGCGGGTTTGTCAGGCCTGCCGGGTTATTCGGCGGCCTCTGCCGGGATGACAGACACGTGTACTTTCGAGTTCGCGCGGGTGCGGAACGACACGGTGCCATCGACCAGAGCAAAAATCGTGTGATCCTTGCCCAGGCCGACGCCGGTGCCGACAGCCCAGCGGGTGCCGCGCTGACGCACGATGATGTTGCCGGCGATGACGGCTTCGCCGCCGAACTTCTTGACGCCGAGACGACGGCCAGCGGTATCACGACCGTTGCGGGACGAGCCGCCTGCTTTCTTGTGTGCCATGGTCTAGCTCCTTATTCCTTGTCGGCCTTGTCGGCCTTCTTGGCCGGGGCCTTCTTCGCCGGCTTTTCAGCGGCGGTGTCTTCGGTCTTGGCAGCGGCCTTCTTCGGCGCAGCCTTCTTGGCCGGGGCTTCGGCGGCAGCTTCAGCCTTGGGGGCCGCGGCCTTCTTCGGAGCGGCAGCCTTTTCGGCGACGGCTTCGGTCTTTTCGGCCTTGGCAGCAGCCTTGATCGTCGGCTTGGCGCCGCCGGTCAGGATCTCGGTGATGCGCACCGTGGTCAGCAGCTGGCGGTGACCGTTGCGGCGACGCGAATTGTGGCGGCGGCGCTTCTTGAAGATGATGACGGTCTTCTGCTTCTTGGTCTCGACCAGTTCTGCAGCGACCAGGGCGCCTTCCACCAGCGGAGCGCCGATGGTGTCGCCAACCATGAGGACCTGGTCGAAGGTGACGATGTCACCGGCCTCGGCCTCGAGCTTTTCGATCTTGATGACGTCGTTGGCAGCAACCTTGTACTGCTTCCCGCCCGTCTTGATAACGGCGAAAGTCATATTCATGCCGATTGGGTTTTCCCCACCGGTCCCTATCTGTCGCGCTCTGCGGCGCCGCGGATTTCGTGCCAGTTCCGCGGGCTTTTCGAATGATGAGGGCTGAAGGATTTCAGCCGGCAGCCTCGAGCAGCGTTTTCAAACAAAACCAGCGCACCGGACGAACCGGTGCGCAGATTGGTGGGCTTATCGGGTCAAAGCCCCGCGGAGTCAAGCGCAATGCACGCTGAAGCGACCACAAATGCTGACAACGTGCCAGCAAATTGCTCGTCTGCGTCAGGCGTTGGGGTACCAGTTGCGCAGCCGCACTTCCACTGCCTCATCCACTTCGGTTTCGAGCGGAGAAAGGTCGCTATCGCCATAGTGATAGGGATAGACCACCTTCGGCTTGAAGGTATTGATGGCCTCGACGGCCTGCGCAACCGTCATCGTATAGGGCAGGTTCATGGGCAGGAAGGCCAGGCTAATGCCCTGCAATCCCAGCATGTCTTCGGTCGGCTCGGTGTCGCCGGCAACATAGACAAGGGCATCGCCAAAGGTCAGGACATAGCCGTTGCCGACCCCGACCGGGTGATAGCGCATGCGGTCTTCGGTCGTGTTGTGGGCAGCGATGGCGCGGATCGGAAGGTCGACAATAGTGCCCTCGTCGCCATTGGCCATGGCCGTTGCATTGGCTTTAAGTCCCTCCGGCAGCTTGGAAAAAACGTCGCCATTGGTGATCAGCGGAGCGCTTCCGGCAATGGCTTCGAGCGTCGGCACGTCGAAATGGTCGCCGTGACCATGGGTGATGAGGATCGCCGAGGGCGGGGGCAGTCCCTCGTAGAGCGCCGGGCCACCAACGGGGTCGACATAGATCGCCTTGCCACTCCATTCGAGCACGAGGCTCGCGTGATCCACCGGATGGACCAGGAGGTCGCCGGCACTGGTTGCAATCGTATCGGCCATGGGTGCCTCCTGGGCCAGGGCGGTATGGGCGGCGAGATTGGTAGCAAAGCCGGCGAAGGGCAAGCCGGCCATGCCGGCAACGATGGTTCGACGGGTAACCATGGTCTAGTCTCCCTCAATTGTGTGATGACGGCACAGTAACGTCACCAGCAGCGTGCCGGATGGGATCGCACGCAAAAGTGACGGCGTCGCGGGAAGCCATCTTCCCACAAGCGGCGCAAAAGGGGTGTTGCAGGCGGCAAAAGCCTATGCCATAAGCCGCCCCGTATCGACCAGCCGCGCTCCCTCGGGGGTGCTTTCGATCTCGCGGAGAGATGGCAGAGCGGTTGAATGCACCGCACTCGAAATGCGGCATAGGGGCAACTCTATCGGGGGTTCGAATCCCTCTCTCTCCGCCATTATCCTCCAGACCCGATGTTGCATTTTCGCCCGGAATCCGGGCCTCAGCGGCCGTTTGTCCGCGATTTTGGCGGGTTTCGGCAGCGGGTTTCCTCCACCAACGGCCCAGATGTTGCACAATGTTGCGGTTTCCCGGGGCTCTCCCGATCCTGCTTCACCGTCTGTCCGACCGTCTGTCCTGCGGGCGGCGTCGCTGGACTGGGCGGAGCGGGCAAGCAATAGTCCTCACCGATCAAGATGGACTGGGAGATCGAGCCTATGGTGCGCCGACGCGCCCTATCAGCCCGAGAGGTGGAAGCCATACGCGAGGAGGGCATGCACTGGATCGATGACAACCTTTACCTTCAGATCAGGCCGCAGGGAACGCGGTCGTGGCTCTTCCGATATTGGGTGGAGGGAAAGCCAAAGGTGCTGGGGCTGGGATCCGCGCGGGATGTGACCTTGGCCAAGGCCCGGGACCAAGCGGACCGCCTGCGGCTGCAGATCCGGGACGGGGATCTCCCCCAGGCACCGAAGAAGT
>CBFGPB010000095.1:0-8686 GCA_965650545.1 uncultured Devosia sp.
CTACCCGCCTCCACCGCCCAGGCTCAGCATCACATTGACCGCGGAGGCGAGGATGATCGTGTTGTAGAGGTGGGAGAACACCAGGTGCCAGGTCACCAGCCGGCGCATGGCGCCGCTTGTTGTCTTGGTGTCCGACGTGGCCACCGACGTGCCCACGGTGAAAGAAAAATACATGAAGTCGGCGCCATCAGGATCTTCGTCCCCCTGGAAGTCGAGCCCGCCCTCGACCGCCCCATCCGCCGCCGTTTCCGGCGCCTGGTAGTATTCGTAGGCATAGTGTAGCGCGCCCATCGCCTGCACCGTGAACCAGCCCAGGAGTACCGAGGCCACGCTGGCCAGGACCTGCCAGGGATCTGGCTCCTGCCCTCCGCTCAGGGCGAGAAACAGCGACACGATTGAAGCGACGACCACGATCAGGACGACGAGGAATATGCCCCCCACCGGGGTATCTTCTTCGCGTGCGTGCTCGCGCAGGTAATCGGCCGTCAGGTGCGGCACCTTGAGAGCGGTCAGCAGCAGGAAGACGGCAAACAGCGCATTGCTGCCCAGGCTGATGGCATATTCGGGCACCAGCCACAGCCCCAGTATCAGGGCTCCCGCACCACAGGCGAGCCCTCCATAGAATGGCGCATGACGGGGCATGAGCCGTTCGAGTACCCTTTGTCGGAAGGGGGCCGACTTCGTGGTTGCCCTCGACTGCCCGGGCCGGCGGGTGCGGGTCGACTTTGCCTGTGTTTTTGCCATCGCTCATGAGGTCACTGCCGGCTTTGGGCCGGCAGGACCTCAACGCGCATCACCCCGGAATGGCTCCGGGACCCGGCTGGGCACCGGGCGGCACCTTGCCCATGATGATCATGCCCAGAACTTCGTCCTTGGTGACATCCGATGTCCTGGCCTGGCCGACCACCTGGCCGTTCTTCATAACCACCACGCGATCGGCGAGGTCGAACACGTCGTGGATATCGTGGCTGATCAGGAAAATGCCGATGCCTTCGGACTTGAGTTGCTTGATGAGTTCGCCCACCTGCGCTGTTTCCTGCGGGCCAAGGGCCGCCGTGGGCTCATCCATGATGAGGATGCGGGCATTGAAGAGAATGGCCCGGGCAATGGCAACCGACTGGCGCTGGCCACCCGACAGGGCTTTGACCGGCTCCTTGAAGCGACGGAAATTGGGGTTCAGACGCCCCATGACTTCGCGCGCCTTGGACTCCATGGCCGCATCGTCAAGTGTGCCGAGCGAGGTGACCATCTCGCGACCCAGGAACAGATTCGCGGCGGCATCGACATTGTCGGCCACGGCAAGCTGCTGGTAGATCGTCTCGATACCATAGGCCTTGGCATCGCGCGGATTGTTGATCGTGGCCTCCTCGCCATTGATGCGAATTTCGCCCGCATCGCGCTTGTAGGCGCCGGAAAGGATCTTGATCAGCGTCGACTTGCCCGCGCCATTGTGGCCCAGGAGACCGACAACCTCGCCGCGATGCAGGTTAATCGAGGCGTGATCGACGGCCTTGATACCGCCGAAGGCGATGGAGATGTCGGTCATCTCGACGAGTGGTGTGCTGGTATCCAGCATGAACGCAACTCCTAATGCTTGTTCCGGCGGTAAAGCGTGTCGAGCCAAACCGCGAAGACCAGAACGATACCAACCACGATGGATTGAAGCGGACTGTCGATGCCCATGAGCACCATGCCCGACTGCAGCGACTGCATGACCAGCGCACCCAAAAGCGCCCCGGCGATCGAACCGACGCCGCCGGCCAGTGACGTGCCGCCGATGACGGCGGCCGCAATGACGTAAAGCTCGTCCAGCGTGCCCAGCGCGTTGGTTGCGGCGTTGAGGCGGGCCGTGGAAATAGCCGCAGCAACGGCACACAGTGCGCCCATCAACATGAAGATCTTGACGGTGACCCAGCGGGTGTTGATGCCCGCCAATTCGGCCGCTTCGGGATTGCCGCCCATGGCATAGACATAGCGGCCGAAGCGGGTGCGGGTGGCAAGGAAGGTCATGACCACGCCAACCCCGACAGCAATGAGCACGGGAATGGCGATGCCATGCGAAATGAAGAGCCCGCCCTCGGGCACTGCAATGCCATTGGCATTGGCATAGTTCTCGGCGATCCGCACGGGCCAGGGATAGGCATTGGCTACCCAGACCGCCGCTATCGTCGCACCGCAACCGATGATGGCGAGCGACACTTCAGCCCAGACAGGGCGCTGCGGGAAGTTGAAACGCTGGCGCTGGCGCCGTCCGTAATAGAGGCCGACGACGATCGCCGCACAGGCCACGGCAGCGACAATCCAGCTCCAGAGGTTGCCAATGGACCCGGTAGGTCCGCCACCCATGAGCTGGAAGGTTGAGTCCATCGGTGCAACTGTGCGCCCTGCAGTGACCCACCAGGCCGCGCCGCGCCACACCAGGTAGCCACCCAAGGTGACGATGAAGGCCGGAACGCGCAGGTAAGCGATGATCGTCCCCTGCAACGCGCCGATACCGACACCAATGATCAGTCCTGAGGCGAGCGACAGAACCCAGATCAGCGGATGGCCGAGACCGAGCCCCAGTTGCACCGGCAGGATCTGCGTCTGCATGACGCCCATGACCATGCCGACGACACCGAGAATCGAGCCGACAGAAAGGTCGATATTGCGGGTAACGATGACCAGAACCATGCCGGTCACCATGACGGCGACCGAGGCGGTCTGCACCGACAGATTCCAGAGGTTTCGTGGCGTCAGGAAAAGGCCGCCGGAAAAGAAGTTGAAGCCAACCCAGATGATGGCAAGCGCACCAATCATGCCCAGGAGGCGCGTGTCAATTTCGGTCGCTATCAGGAAGCGCTGGAGCGGATTTTGCACCATCTGGCTGGGATGCGTGGTGCTGGACATGGCGCGCTGTTCGGCCATCGAATTCCCCCTAGGAAGAAGCGTTCCGGCGGGCCGGGACGCAATCCGGTTGTGGAAGTGCCGCAGCGTGCGACGCCGCGGCACTTTTCAACCAGTCTAAGTCAAGACGGGATCAATCGCACGCAGCAACCGAACCGGCAGCAACGCCCTGGCAGACCACGTCCTTGGAGACCCAGCCGGCGTCGATCACGACGTCGAGGTTGTCCTTGGTGATGGCGACGGGGGCGATGAAGAAGGCGTTCATCTGCACGCCCTTCGGTCCGCCGGCGAACGGCACCACGCCGGTCACTTCGTTGAGGGCCTTGCCACCAGCCAGCTCGAGGGCCACTTCCGCGGCCTTCTTGCCAAGCTCGCGAGCGTCCTTCCAAACCGAAACGGTCTGAGTGCCCAGCGCGATGCGGTTGAGAGCAGCGTGGTCGCCGTCCTGGCCGGACACCGGCACGGAACCGGCCAGGCCCTGGGCAGCGAGGGCGGCAATGGCGCCACCGGCAGTGCCGTCATTGGAAGCCACTACGGCGTCGACTTCGTTGTTATTGGCGGTCAGGAACTGTTCCATGTTCGCCTGGGCGACTTCCGGGTTCCAGTTGTCGGTATAGGCTTCGCCGACATTCTTGATCGTCCCGGCGTCGATACCGGCCTGGAGCACTTCCATCTGGCCTTCGAAGAGGAAGTCGGCGTTGGGGTCGGCCGAGTTGCCCTTGATGAAGACGTAATTGCCTTCGGGCTGCACGGCGGCCACGCCAGCAGCCTGCAGGCGGCCGACTTCCTTATTGTCGAAGGTCAGGTAGAAGGCATCGGGGTTTTCGATCAGGCGGTCATAGCCGATGACCGGAATGCCTTCCGCGACGGCAGCGGCGACGGCCGGACCCACAGCTTCACTGTCCTGCGCCAGCACGATGATGGCATCGGCACCCTGGCTGATCAGGCTTTCGATATCGGTCAGCTGCTTGGAAGCCGACGACTGGGCGTCAGCGGAAATATACTGCGCGCCGGCGGCTTCAAGCACGGCCTTGATGGCGGCTTCGTCCGTCTTCCAGCGCTCCTCCTGGAAGTTGTTCCAGGATACGCCAACGACAACCTGATCCTGCGCGATCGCGGTGCCGAAAAGGGCCGTCGATGCAAGCAGAATCGCTGCAAACTTGTTCATGATGTCCTCCCAATGGGCAGCACGCTGCCCTCAATGCAAGTTGGCGGCATTGACCAACAAGGCGCCGCCTCCCTGCGCCTCGAGCATTATTTTCACTGCTCGAAAAAACCTCTCGCATGATGCCCCGCGCCGTGTCAACGTCAATTTCGAGCCTCGAAGATAATCATGGGTTGCGGTGAACCCGATTGAATGCTGATTTGGGTTCCGGGGTTGGGGAGGTCTGCGCTTGACGCGAACCGTCAGCGATAGTGATAGCGTTCGTCGGCTGAACCGCGGGCTGCTGCTGGCTGCGCTGCGCGCAGGCGGACCGCAATCGCGCACGGCCCTCGCCGGCGTCACGGGCCTCAGTCATGCCAGCGTCACCGCCATCATGCAGGACCTCATCAACCAGCGTGTTGTCGAGGAACTCACGAGCCCCGAGCGTGCGGACGGACGAACCCGCGGACGTCCCGCTACATTGGTCGGCTTTCGCCGTCAGGGCGCCTATGTGGCCCTGTTCGAACTGGACGTAAATCGGCTGCGAGCCTCGCTCGTCGACTATTCCGGCGTCCTCGTCGATAGGATCGAAACCACCATTTCCCCTAAAACCTTTGATGAGGTTGCCGCCGCCGACTTTTTCCTCGAACATCTCGACGACCTGCGCCAGCGGACGCCCAAGGCGGCCCCTGCCCTGCGCCGCATCGCCATCTCGGTTCAGGGCATCCTGGATCGCGACGGCAGCGGCTTGAAGTGGTCGCCCATCGCCCATCTGGCCGGCTCTCCCTTCGCGACGCAGGTGGCCGAGCGCACAGGGCTTGCCGTCGCTCTGCACAAGCGCGGCCGCTTGTTGGCCGAGGGCACGCGCTGGCTCGATCCGAAACTGCATGATGCCAGCGTCGCCACGGTCTTTATTGGATCGACGGTGGCCATGGGCCTCAGCCTCCAGGGTCAGATTGCTGGCCGCAGCGAAGGCGGTGCCACGGAATTCGGGCACATGAACCACATCCCCAACGGGGCGCTGTGCCGTTGCGGCATGCGGGGCTGCATCGAGGCCTATGCGGCCGACTACGGCGTCTTGCGCACCAGTTTCTCGGTGCCGGAAACCACTCCGCCGGCGCCGGCTGTGCCGGCCCAGCAATACGAGTCGCTGGTGCAGCGGGCCGAACAGGGCGACCGTGCCGCCACCCACGGCTTCAATCTTGCCGGAAGGGCCCTGGGATACGGCCTCAGCCGCATGATGGCCATGTTCGATCCCACCCATATCCTCCTGGTCGGGCCAGGCGCCCGCGCCCTGCCCCTGATGCGCGGTGAAATAGAGGCCGCCCTTTCCGCATCACTCGTCTGCTCGATCAATGGCCTGCCGCAGATCTCGGCGCACCTGGACGAAAAGGAGCCCATCTTTCGGGGCCTTATGATGAAGACGCTCGATGCTCTCGACCAGGAGGATATGGCCGCTCTCGACAGCTCCGTCCGCGTCTAGAATGCCCAGCCGAGAAACAGAAAGGGCGCCTGCGGCGCCCTTTCAGCTCAGAACCTGAGGAAGCTGTGCAACTGGTCGGCCAGTGCTGCCGGATCGGCATCGGCGCCATGCAGCACCAGTTCCGGATCGGCGGGAACTTCGAACGGCGAGTCGATGCCGGTGAAATTCTTGATCTCCCCAGCCCTCGCCCGCTTGTAGAGTCCCTTGGGGTCCCGCTGCTCACAAACCTCAAGCGGCGTATCGACATAGACCTCGGTAAAGTCGATATCGCCCGCAATCTCGCGCGCCAGACGGCGTTCCTTCTCGAAGGGTGAGATGAATGAGACCAGCACGATCAGCCCCGCATCCGCCATCAGGCGCGCCACTTCGGCAACGCGACGGATGTTTTCCACGCGCGCGGCCTCGGTGAAGCCCAGGTCCTTGTTGAGGCCGTGGCGGACATTGTCGCCATCGAGGATATAGGCGTGCCGGCCTTCGGCCGTCAGGCGCTTCTCGAGGATGTTCGCCACCGACGACTTGCCCGAACCGGACAGGCCAGTGAACCAGACGATCTGCGGCTTCTGGCCCTTCATTTGCGCCCGCACATCGCGGTTCACGTCGAAGGACTGGTAGGTCAGGTTCTGAGCACGCCTGAGACCGAAGTCGATGGTGCCGGCTCCCAGGGTGGCATTGGAGAGCCGGTCCACCAGGATGAAGCCGCCGGTGAGCGGATTGGACGCGTAGGGGTCGAAGGCCACCGGCTTGTCGGTGGCTATGGTGACCGTGGCGACCTCATTGAGATCGATCTTGGTCGCCGCCGTGTGCTCGAGCGTATTGACGTTGGTGCGGAACTTGAGATCGGTAATGGTCGCCGGAACCGTCTGCGAACCGATCTTGAGAAGATACGAGCGCCCGGGATAGGCCGGCTCCTCGTTCATCCAGACCATCCTGGCCTGGAACTGGTTCGAGTATTCCGGCGTCTCACCCGGGTGGGACAGCACGTCCCCGCGCGAGACGTCCACCTCGCGGTCCAGCACCAGCGTCACCGCCTGCCCGGCGATAGCGCGGTCGAGATCGCCATCCATGGTGACGATGCGGCTGATGACCGCCGGCTTGCGTGAGGAAGCGATCAGGACTTCATCACCCACCGAAACCGCACCGGAGGCGACGGTGCCGGAAAAGCCACGGAAATCGAGGTTCGGGCGGTTCACCCACTGCACCGGGAAGCGGAACTTCTGGGCCGTACGATCCTCGGACACATCGATGGTTTCGAGATAGGGCACCAGGGGAGTGCCGTCGAACCACGGGGTGTTTTCGCTGGGGTGCAGGATGTTGTCGCCGCGCAGCGCTGAAACGGGCACGGCCGCAAGCGACTTGAAGCCCAGCGGCTCGGCAAAGGCCCGGTATTCGGCGACGATGCGGTCGAAAGCTTCCTGGTCGTAATCGACGAGGTCGATCTTGTTGACCACCAGCACGACATGCTTCACCCCGATCAGCGAGAGAATGAAGCTGTGGCGGCGCGTCTGGGTGAGAACGCCCTTGCGGGCATCGATCAGAACCAGGGCCAGTTCGGCATTGGAAGCGCCAGTCGCCATGTTGCGGGTGTACTGCTCGTGGCCGGGTGTGTCGGCAACGATGAACTTGCGCTTGTCGGTCGAAAAGAACCGATAGGCCACGTCGATGGTGATGCCCTGCTCGCGCTCGGCCACCAGGCCATCCACCAACAGGGAGAAGTCGATGCCTTCGTCCCCGACGGTGCGGTTATGGCTTTCCTTCTTGAGGCTCGCCAACTGGTCATCGAGGATGAGCTGGCTGTCATAGAGCAGCCGGCCGATCAGGGTGGATTTGCCGTCATCAACACTGCCGCAGGTCATGAAGCGCAGCAGGGACTTCTCGGTCTGTTCGGCCAGCCAGGTATCGAGACTGATCTGGGCGGAAACGGCAGATTGCACAGGAGACAGGGACATGATCAGAAATAGCCTTCCTGCTTCTTCTTTTCCATCGACCCCACGGAGTCGCTGTCGATGAGGCGCCCCTCGCGCTCCGAGGTGCGGCTGGCCTGCATTTCCATGATGATCGAGGGCAGATCCGCCGCGTCCGAGCGAATTGCGCCGGTCAACGGGTAGCAGCCCAGGGTACGGAACCGGACCATCTCCTCGCGTGGCTGTTCGCCGGGGTTGAGCCGCATGCGCCCGTCATCGACCATGATCAGCGTACCGGAGCGCTCGACCACCGGACGCTTCTGCGCGAAATAGAGCGGCACGATCGGGATCTGCTCGGAATAGATGTAGGTCCAGACGTCGAGTTCGGTCCAGTTTGAGATCGGGAATACGCGCATGCTCTCGCCGGGGTTGAGCCGCGTATTGAACGTGCGCCAGAGCTCGGGCCGCTGGTTCTTGGGGTCCCAGGCGTGGCTGGCATTGCGGTGCGAGAAGATGCGTTCCTTGGCGCGCGACTTTTCTTCGTCCCGGCGCGCCCCGCCAATGGCCGCATCGTAGCGGCCGGCATTGAGCGCCTGGCGCAGGGCCTGCGTCTTCATGATGTCGGTATAACGCGAGGAGCCGTGATCGAACGGATTGATCCCGTCGCGCACGCCGTCCTGATTGGTGTGCGTGATCAGGTCGAACCCGTACTCGGCCGCCGTCCTGTCGCGAAACGCGATCATCTCGCGAAACTTGAAGGTCGTGTCGACATGCAGCAGCGGGAACGGGATCTTGCTCGGGAAAAACGCCTTGCGCGCCAGATGCAGCAGGACGCTCGAATCCTTGCCGATCGAATACATCATCACCGGCCGTTCGAAACTGGCGGCCACTTCGCGCAGAATCTCGATGCTCTCGGCCTCAAGGGTCTGCAGATGCGTTAGTCGTTTCTGGTCCACGGTCCATTTCCGGCATAGCGCCACCCAGCGTGGCAATGAGGCCGTTTCGTACCTTCCCGAGGCGCGGCGCATCAAGCCAAAAACGAAGGAAAAGCCTAGCGTTACGGGGCCTTGAGGCAAATTCATCTGCCACCGTGTCAAGCGTGATGAAAGCTTGGCACCGACCGAGCCGATGCGGGTCGCACCGATGCGCAGGACCCCGCTCAAGGAGAAAAATAGTTCTGCCCGCTTCTTCGCGCCGCCCGGTCGAGATGGGGTCGGGCAGACCGTCCAATTGGCTTGCGGCGCAGGGGACACGATGATACATGCCGCGCCA
>CBFGPB010000096.1:0-8643 GCA_965650545.1 uncultured Devosia sp.
TGAGGATGGACATGCGCGTTCTCCCGTCGTGCGGGAGGAGTATGCATGCCAACTGAGGCGGCACATTGATGCCGGTCAATCCGCCATGCGGTCGCGCAAGGCCGTCATCTTGTCCGCCAGGCGGTCCTGGCCCCTGCCTTTCAGGTCGTTGATGGCGCCGATCAAGTCGCGATCATCGCGATTCTGGCTCAGTTTTGACTTCGCGACGGTTCGGCTGGGGGCAATGGTGAAGGCAACGATCTTGCCGAGCATTTCGGACATGTAGTCTGTTGGTGCATCGGCCATGCGCCAGGCCTTGTCGCCATTCCAGCGCTGCTCATGGGTCCTCGTGAGCAGGCCGACGGCTGCCCGCTTTGAGCGTTCGTCGTGCTGAAAGCGGATCGCTCCATGGACATGGACGACCTGGTAGTTCCAGGTCGGAACGTGCCGGTGGTGTTCCGCCTTGCTGGGATAGCTGTTGGGCGAAACGTAGCCATCGGGGCCGCGAAAGATCGCCAGTACCGCCTGTCCGTCGATGAGCAGCCGATGCATGTCGTTCGCCAGGGCGACATGTCCGATCAGCATGCCGGTCTTGTCACGCAGCAAGGGCAGGTGGTTCGCCACCAGACCCTGAGGTGTGTTGGCCACGATGCAGGCCAGTGGGTCTGCCGCGATGATGGTGTCGATCTCAGACGGATCGACTTCCTTGAAATGATCGGGGAGGTACATGTGATCCTTACGGGTGGCTGGGTCAGGAACCGGCCAGCAGTTTGAGGGCAATGGCCCACATCACGAGGGCGATGATGCTTTCGAGAATACGCCAGGCAAGAGGGTTGGCGAAGACCGGTCGCAACAGGGTGGCGCCATAGCCCAGGGCAAGGAAGAAAGCGAAGGAGCCGGTCGTCGCGCCGGCGGCGAAGGACCATTCCTCGCCGGGGAACTGGGTGGAAATGCTGCCCAGCAGCACCACCGTGTCGAGATAGACATGGGGGTTGAGCCAGGTGAAGGCGAAGCAGGTGAGCAGGGCCGCGGCCAGGGATCCAGGCGCTCCCGTCTCGCTGACGGCAAGGGCGTCCTGGGTGCGCAGGGCGGCAAGAAGGCTGCGCGCGCCATAGACGATGAGAAATCCTGCGCCGCCTAATCGCATGACCGGATCGAGCCATGGCAGCCAGGCCGCGACCCGGGCAAAGCTGGTGACGCCCAGGGTGATCAGCACCGCATCGGAAAGCGCGCAGGCGAGGCAGACGGGTAGCACGTGTTCACCCTTGAGGCCCTGGCGCAGCACGAAGGCGTTCTGCGCCCCTATTGCCACGATCAGGCTCAGGCCCATGCCCAGGCCGGTGAGGAAGACGGCAAAGTTCAACGCAAGGCCTCCGGTTACCCGGTTGCGGTAGCGGGACAAGGCAATTAAGAACAGTTAAACTATATGATCCTGCATTAGGAAGTCTAATCCGATGATGGACTATCCCGCTGCCCTTGCCGTGGCCACGGTGGTGCGGACCGGCAGCTTCGAAAAGGCTGCCAAGGCGTTGCATATCACGCCTTCGGCGGTGTCGCAGCGCGTCAAGAGCCTGGAGGAACGGCTGGGCGTTGCACTGGTCGAGCGCGGCGCGCCGTGCCTCGCGACTGAAAAGGGGGCGCGCCTCTGCCGGCATATGGAACTGGTCGGTGCCCTTGAGGCGGGGTTGCTGGACTATCTGCCCGAGTTGGGGGAGCAGACCGGCGGTGCAGTCACACTCGATATTGCGGTCAATGCCGACAGCCTCGGGACCTGGTTCCTGCCGGCCGCGGCCGAGCTGGCGCGCTCCGCTAATATCGTCCTCAACATTGCGGTAGACGACCAGGATCACACCGCCGAGTGGCTGCGGCGCGGCCGGGTCCTGGCCGCTGTGACCTCCTTGCAGGAGCCGGTCACCGGCTGCCGGGTGACGCCTCTGGGCAAGCTGCGCTATCACGCAACGGCAAGCCCCGACTATATGCGGCGCCATCTGCCCGACGGCGTCACGGCCCAGGCCATGCTGCGGGCGCCGGCGCTGACCTTCAACCAGAAGGATCGCCTGCAACTTGATTGGCTCCGCTCGACCTTCGGGATCGACGAGGCGGTGCCCACCCATTGGCTGCCCTCGACCCACGGCTTTGTCGATGCCTGCCTCTTGGGCATGGGCTGGTGCCTCAATCCCGAGCAACTGGTGCGCGAACACCTGGCTGCGGGGCGCCTGGTCGAGCTTGTGCCCGGCGCAGTGGTGGAGACGCCGCTCTACTGGCAGGTGTCCAGACTGGCGGCGCAGCAGTTCCCGCAACTGGACAAAGCCGTGGCCGCTGCCGCCCGGGCAGGGCTGCACCGATAGCCATGAATGGAAAAGGCCCCGGCGCGTGCCGGGGCCTGTTGGGCTCGCGTGACGTAAGAGCTTTCAGCCGCCCAGATTGGGCAGGGTCAGGTCGCCGCTGGTGAGCTTGCTGGCGGTAATGGCGGCATCGGCCCGCTCGCGCGGCAGCTCGAGGCTGGTCCAGACGCTGACCAGCGCGTGGCGCAGCTCGAAGATCATCTCGTCGGTATGGAGCGGAGTCGGCGTGATGCGCAGGCGCTCGGTGCCCTTGGGCACGGTGGGGTAATTGATCGGCTGGATATAGATATTGTGCTTGCTCAGCAGCATGTCGCTGGCCGCTTTGACGGCGCGGGCATCGCCCACGATCAGCGGCACGATATGGGTCGTCGTTTCCATCACCGGCAGGCCGGCATCGGCGAGGATCGCCTTGGTCAGCCGGGCCTGGCGCTGGTGCATGACCCGCTCCTGGCCATTGCCCTTCAAGTGCTCGATCGAGGCCCGGGCGGCGGCGCAGAGCGCCGGGGGCAGGGCGGTGGTGAAGATGAATTCGGGCGCATAGGAGCGCACGGCATCGATGATGGCGCGATTGGCCGCGATATAGCCGCCCATGACACCGAAGCCCTTGGCCAGCGTACCCTCGATGACATCGATACGCTCCATCAGGCCTTCGCGCTCGGCAATGCCGCCGCCGCGCGGGCCATACATGCCCACGGCATGGACCTCGTCGATATAGGTCAGGGCGCCGAATTCCTCGGCCAGGTCGCAGATTTCCTTGATGGGGGCGACATCGCCATCCATCGAATAGACGCTCTCGAAGGCGATGAGCTTGGGACGCTTGCGATCGACCTGGCTCAGCAGCTCGCGCAGATGCGCCACGTCATTGTGCCGGAAGATCTTCTTTTCCATGCCGGACTGGCGCACGCCCTGGATCATCGAGGCGTGGTTGAGCTGGTCTGAGAAGATGATGCAGTCCGGCATCAGCCGGGCAATGGTAGAGATGGCGGCTTCGTTGGAGACGAAGCCCGAGGTGAAGACGAGCGCGGCTTCCTTGCGGTGCAGGTCGGCGAGCGAGCGCTCCAGCTCGACCAGCGGGCGGTTGGTGCCCGAGATATTGCGCGTGCCGCCGGCGCCCACGCCCATGGCGCCCGCGGTTTCCTGCATGGCCTTGACGACCTTGTCGTGCTGGCCCATGCCCAGATAGTCGTTCGAGCACCAGATGGTGATCTCGCGGGCATTGTCCGCGTCGTCACGATAGAGCGCCTTGGGGAATCGCCCGGCTATGCGCTCGAGATCGGCAAACACGCGATAGCGCTTCTCCGCCCGCAGCGTATCGACTGCATCCTCGAAAATTCCGCGGTAGTCCATGGGGCCATTCCTTTGCGAGCATCGGATCGGCAGGGCAGACGATCCTGGCTCTGTTGGCTCTACCTAATCGCGGCCATCACGCTTTGATATAGGTCAATTCGACGCGTCCCGATGCGCTAACCCATTGGTTTGCATGGAATGCGGTCCAATCGTTAAGACTTATTCTAATCTGCGCTCCCCAATTCGCCAATGGGCCTTGGGCCAAACCTCGATAGGACCAAAGTTGGGCCGAACTCGGGTCAGGGGGCAGGAAAGCCAGGAATTGCAGGAAAGGCAGGCCAAGGCAGGATTAACCGGTCCAGGGCCAAACTGTTGCGAGCGCGACAATACTGCGCTTAGATTGAGGTGTTCCTTGGAACGCGTGGGGCTTTGGGGGGAGTTCTGTCGTGAAGAGTTTTACGTCTTCGAGTTTCGCGGGTCAGCAGGCCGATGCCCTGACCTTGGCGCGCGCCGCCGTCGAGCGCAATCCGCAAGCCCTGTTCACCGATTTCCAGTGGTTCCTCTACAAGGGCAAGGACACCGTCTTCTTCACCGCCTTTTCGACCGAGAGCTACGACAAGGATCGCCTCGGCAACATGGTGGCGGAAATGATTGCGCTGGCACCGCAACTGACGCACGGCTTTGTCGGGGCCCAGCCGGGCCAGCCCTTCCCCAAGCACCTGCTCGATGCGATCACCTCGGTGGAGATGGTCGACGAGTTCGACGGCTATCCCGACAAGTGGCTCAGCAAGTCGTCGGACATTTTCGAGCGCGAGGACCTGCCGCTCTTCCGCGTCATGGCAGCGGTCCGTCGCGGCGGTCCGGATGCACAGGGACGCGCAGCCATCCTGCAGGTCCGCTCCAGCCATGCCTTGCTAGAAGGTTCCGATTCCGCGCTCCTGACGCGCTCGGCCTCTGCCAGCCACGGCGTGCAGTCGGACAAATCCAACAAGCTGCCCTTTGCCGACCGCTTCAAGAGCGCGCTGCGCGGCGGGATGACCGTGGTCATCTACCTGCTCCTCGCCAATATCCTGGCGCTCAAGGAGCAGCCTTGGGGCTTCCGGACGCTGGCCATCGAGCGCCATCGCCTGCGGCGCCTTGCCAACAAGCTGGGCGTCCGCCAGCGCTCCTTGATGTTCGCGCTCGTCACTCATGCGCTCAACGGTGAGGGCGACGAGAAACACATGAGCAAGAAGGTGATCGGCGCCAATTACACCATGCTCGACACCAAGCGGAACGACACCGACGACGACTTCTTCCGCGTCCGGGCGCTGGAAGCCAAGTTCACCGTCATGGACGATTTCGTCGACTATGTCCGCGCCGTCGACGACACCGTGGCCGGGATCGAGCAGAAGGACATTACGTCCTTCCAGGTGGTCATCAACTCGATGTTCAAGGCCATGCGGGCGGTCAACAGGGTGCTGCCCTTCCTGCCCAATAAGCGCTTCTGGCGCTTCAATGGCGGCAATCACATCGTGCTGACGCTGGTGCCCCCACACCGCACCTATGGGCCGATGACCCATGGAATGGTCGAGCCCCTTTATTGCGGCGCCTGGCATTCGGAGGTGAATATCTGCACCTTCTGCCCCAGCCGGGACTACGTGACCTTCAACTTCTCGATGGAACAACGCCACATCGAGCATGTCGACAAGGTCATGGCCCTGCTCGAGGAGATCGAGCGGCGCGAAGTGTCTCCGCATACCATGGCCCCATCGGTGGAGCGCCTGCGCTGAGCCTGGGATGGACGGGTGCGTACTGCCTCCCTGCCTGTCGATCAAATTCTGACGTACGTACATCAAATATTGCTTGCCGACTGTGCGGGAAGGCGCATAGTGGGCCGATCAGACACTAGCATGCGTGTGCCCATGTCCCGCTTCGCGACCTATCCCAGCCTCAACAATTGCCCCGTAGTCATCTCCGGCGGTGCCTCCGGCATAGGCGAGGCCATGGTGCGCGCCTTTGCTGAACAGGGGGCCAAGGTCGGCTTCGTCGATATTGCGGAGGAGGCCGGTGTGGCGCTGGAAGCGGACCTGAGCCGCCTGGGCCACGCTGTGCGCTTTCTTCGTTGTGACGTTACCGACATCCCCGCCTATCAATCCGCCATCGCCCAATTCGCAGACCTGCATGGCAACGCGAAGGTGCTCGTGAACAATGCGGCCCACGACCAGCGCCACCAATGGGCCGAGGTGACTCCCGAGGAGTGGGACCAGCGCATGGCGGTCAACCTCAGGCACGCCTTCTTCGCCATCCAGGCGGTGGCTCCCGGCATGGCCAAGGCGGGCGGCGGATCGATCATCAACTATGGATCGATCAGTTGGATGATTTTGGCACCCGGCCTGCCCGTCTATGAAACGGCCAAGGCGGCCGTGCATGGCCTCACGCGGTCCATGGCGCGGGAACTGGGCCCCTCCGGCATCCGCGTCAATTCGCTCGTCCCCGGTGCGGTGATGACACAGCGCCAGCTCGATCTCTGGATCACGCCCGATGATCTCGCCAGCATCAAGAAGAACCAGGCCATCCCCGAGGCGATCACTCCGGATGATTGCGCGCGCATGGCACTCTTCCTGGCTGCCGACGACAGCGCCATGGTGACCGGCCAACACTTCCTGGTCGATGCCGGCTGGGCCAATACCTGATCAGCCTGGGTGTTCCATCTGGTCACGCAGCCCCTGCGCCGAGCGGGCGGCATCCTCGCTGAGCGAGCGGATTTCGGATGCGATCACGCCGAAACTCTTGCCATAGGGTCCGGCGCGGGCCGCCTCGATGCTGGCATTGATGGAAATCAGCTTGACCTTCATGCTGACATCGGTGATCGAGCCGACCGCCTTGAGCATGGCGGCCCGCGCTTCCTCGGTGCTGGCTTGCCTCGAGGTCATGCGGGTATTGAGGGTGGCACTCACGGCCGTCGTCAGGCGATTGAGCGCGCTCAGCAGATCGCCCGCGACCAGGTCGACCAATTGGTCCGTCGTTTCAGGGGAGACCGGACCGTCCCTGAGCGACCGGCGCAAAGACCCAGCCTGACTCAGAAACGCCTCGATCGGGCCGGCAATGGCCTTGTCGACGACGCCGTCATCGGCCAGGACCTTTGCGGCCTCAGCCGGAATGGCGAGGCCGTCGTCGCCTTGGCGAACGGCAGTAAAAATGATCTCGAACTCCCGCATGGCCTCGTCGAAAGCCGCCAGATGCCGCTCCGATCCGGACTTGCCCTCACCCGCTCGCATGGCGAACAGGGCCGCGCGATGCGACAGCATGCGCATCTTGCCCGATAGGTTGATGAGCCTGCCCAGGGCGCCGTCGACATCCACAATTTCCGCAGCGCTCGTCATGGGGCACTCCGTTTCCGTCCTCCCATCAATGGCAGGGAACTGGCTAACCATCGGTAAACGTAGGCTGAATTTTGCACAAAGTTCGGAATTGCTCAAAATATGTGCAGTTTGGGGGCGGCCCTTCTGTTCATCCCCGGTTCAGGCTCTTCCCCTCATCACGCTCCTGCCTTATTCAGGGGCAACACAAGGCCACTATCCGCGAATCCTTTTGGGGGAAGCTTATGAAGTCGAAGGTTCTCGTCGCCCTTGCCGCGACCCTGGCGCTCAGCGCCTGCACCACCACCAACCCGTATACCGGGCAGTCCCAGCTTTCCAACACCGCTGGCGGCACGCTTCTGGGCGCGGGCGGCGGTGCCGTGGCTGGCGCTATTGTCGGCGCGGCCGTAGGCGGTGATCCGCGCGTTGGCGCCCTGATCGGCGCCGGTGTCGGCGGCCTGACCGGCGCGGCCATCGGCAGCTACATGGACCAGCAGGAAGCCGAGCTGCGCGCCCAGCTGCAGGGCACGGGCGTGTCGGTCACCCGCGTGGGCGACCAGATCATCCTCAACATGCCGTCCAACATCACCTTCGCCACCGACCAGTCGACCGTGCAGCCGCAGTTCAACCAGACCCTGGTCTCGGTCGCGCTGGTGCTCAAGAAGTTCGACAAGACTATCGTCGATGTCTATGGCCACACCGACAGCCAGGGCGACGACGCCTATAACCTGTCGCTCAGCCAGCGCCGCGCCGTTTCCGTGGCGACGATCCTTGCCAACCAGGGCATCGACCAGCGTCGCTTCTACATCGAAGGCAAGGGCGAAACCTCGCCGATCGCTTCGAACGCGACCGAAGCCGGCCGCGCCCAGAATCGCCGCGTCGAAATCCAGCTTTCGCCCATTCGCGGCTGATTTTTCGAGAGCGTTCCGAACCATTGCGCGGCCCCCTCCGGGGCCGCGTTTTTATTGTACCGGGGGTTCCGCAGCCGGATCGACGGGTGTTTCGACAACCGGTTCGGACGTCGGCGTGCCCGGTTGCATGTCCGTGCCCGGGGCGCCGGAGAAGATCTGCAACACCAGGAGGATGGCGACGATGATCGCCAGGGCGCCAAGCCCGTAGAGCCACCAATTGGTCGGTCCGGTGGCGCCGGTCGTTGGGTCATGCTCGCCTGCCACTTTCAGGCCCGAGCCATCCGGCACGTCGAGCCTCGAGGCATTTTCATCCACGAGGTAGTCGACCTTGGCAACCTGGGGGGAATGCACTTCCTTGGGTTCGGCCATCAGAAGTCTCCCTTGAGAACGGTGTCCGTTCCAATGCCCCTTTGGACGCCCTCGCGGACCTCCGCTATGGCCAGATCAATCTCCTCGGGCTCGAAGGCGACGGGGTCGCCCTCTATCTGGGCGCCGGTTGCCTCTGCCTTGAGCTGATTGAGCAGGTCGATTTTCTCACGCGCCGTGAACAGGGTGTGGTGGGCAATCTGCATCGGGTTGAGCTGATCCTGTCCACCCATGCGCTGCTTGAGAGTATCGAAGACCATCGTGTCCTCCGTGAATATGGGTCCACGGAGGAACGCCTGCGCTGAAAAATCGATGCATTCCGCGTCCGGGCGTCAGATCACCGGAAGGCGACCGACGTTCCCGATCACATTTCTCCCTCGGGCGAAACCGCCGCGCCGTCTCTGCGTTCCCCCG
>CBFGPB010000097.1:0-8448 GCA_965650545.1 uncultured Devosia sp.
GCCATGCAGGCTGCGATC
The DNA here is from genome assembly GCA_965650545.1 of uncultured Devosia sp. GTDB lineage: Bacteria > Pseudomonadota > Alphaproteobacteria > Rhizobiales > Devosiaceae > Devosia. The sequence continues at coordinate 19 of CBFGPB010000097.1, forward strand.
TCGGCACAGTCGAACCTCGACGTGATCGAGGGCGAGGTTGATGACCTCGAGGTGACCAATGGCGTCATCAGCGGCGTCGTGCTGCTTGATGGACGGCGTTTCGGCACCAAGGCCGTTGTCCTGACCACGGGCACTTTTTTGCGCGGGCTCATTCACCGCGGCGAAGAGACGGTCCCGGCCGGGCGCGTCGGCGAGAAGCCGGTGCTCGGCCTGTCTACGAGGCTAGAAGCGCTTGGTCTGCAACTCGGGCGCCTCAAGACCGGCACGCCGGCCCGACTTGAGGGCAAGAGCATCGACTATTCCGTGCTCGAGGAGCAGCCGGGAGACACCCCGCCGGAACCATTCTCGGCACTGACGGCGGCGATCACCACGCCGCAGATCTCCTGCCACATCACGCGGACCACGGCCGAAACGCATCGGATCATTGCCGACAATTTGCATCGATCGGCGATGTATTCGGGGCGTATTCAGTCGCGCGGGCCGCGCTATTGCCCCTCCATCGAGGACAAGATCGTGCGCTTCGCTGATCGCGACAGCCATCAGATTTTCCTTGAGCCCGAGGGGCTGGACGACAGCACGGTCTATCCAAACGGGCTCTCGACGTCGCTCCCCGAAGATGTGCAGGAAACCTTCCTGCGCTCCATGCCTGGTCTTGAGCAGGTGGAGATCATTCGGCCCGGCTATGCCATCGAGTATGACTATGTCGATCCGCGCGAACTGCGGCCGACGCTGGAAGTCAAGAAGCAGCCCGGTCTCTATCTGGCCGGCCAGATCAATGGCACGACCGGCTATGAAGAAGCCGGCGCGCAGGGGCTGCTGGCCGGTGCCAATGCCGCGTTGGCCAGCAAGGGCGCCGACCCGATGATCCTCTCACGGACCGAGAGCTATCTCGGCGTCATGGTGGACGACCTCGTGACCCGCGGCGTCAGCGAACCCTATCGCATGTTCACCTCCCGCGCCGAGTTCCGCCTGCATCTGCGGGCTGACAATGCCGACCAGCGCCTGACCGATCTCGGTCTTGAGAAGGGCCTGGTGGGTGAGGCGCGCGAAGAGGCGTATCGCCGCAAATCGGCAGCGCTTAGGGCGGGCCGCCAGCTGCTCAACACGCTTTCAGCCTCGCCGAGTGAGGCCCGCAGGGCCGGTCTGACGGTCAATGAGGATGGCAAGCGCCGCTCGGCCTTCGAACTTCTGTCCTATCCGGACATCGAGGTAGATCACCTCACGCGGCTCTGGCCGGAGCTGTCGACGGTGGATCCCGCCATCATGGAGCAGGTTTCGATCGATGCGCAGTATGCCGTCTATCTCGATCGCCAGAAGGCCGATATCGAAGCGGTGCGCCGCGATGAACAACGCAGTATTCCTGATATGATCGACTATCTGGCTATTCCGGGCCTCTCGATGGAACTCCGCCAGAAGCTCAACCAGCACCGTCCGCAAACTATCGCCCAGGCCCAGGCCATGGATGGCATGACGCCTGCTGCCATTACGCTGTTGCTGGCCGTTATCCGCCGTGGCGACCTGCGCAAGGCCGGGTGATGGGCGACCTTGCCACTATCCGACCCTATGCGGATCATTTCGCCCGCCCCATCGAGCAAGTGGGTGCTGATCTGGAATCCTATGCCAAGCTTCTGGCCAAATGGCAGGCCGTGCAGAATCTTGTTTCACGTGAAACACTCGGCCAGGTATGGACACGCCATTTTGCCGACAGCCTGCAGGTTTTGGCCCTGACGAGACCGAACGATAAACTGTTCCTCGATCTTGGCAGCGGGGGTGGCTTCCCCGCTCTGCCCATGGCCATCGGCAGCAAGGGAACGGACCGGCATTTCGTGCTTATCGAACCGACGGCGCGCAAGGTCAGCTTTCTGCGCACCGTTGCCCGCGAGCTCGACCTCAATGTCACGGTCATCGGGCGGCGCAGCGACCAGATTGATTCACGTGAAACAGGCGTGCCAGACGTCATCACCTCGCGTGCTCTCGCCGCCATGCCGCAATTGTGCGCATGGATGGAGCCCTTCTTTGGTCCGAAGACCCGTGCCTTGCTGCATAAAGGACGGGAACATGTTGAAGAGCTCGCGGAATCGGGTGCGCAGTGGCACCATGACGTGGTAATAACCCAGAGTGATACCGATCCGGGCGGCGTGATCGTGACGATGACGAATTTGCGCGGAAAGTCAGTCAGTTAGAGTGCTTCGGGCAAAAGTGGCAACGGTTTTGCGGTTCGGAAGCGCGACAAGACAGTAGCGGCATACGGAGGCCAATTTGGCACCCCGGATTTTGACTTTGGCCAATCAGAAGGGTGGCGTCGGCAAGACGACGACAGCCATCAACCTGGCGACGGCGCTGGCCGCCATCGGCGAACGCGTGCTGATCGTCGACCTTGACCCGCAGGGCAATGCCTCCACGGGCCTCGGCATTTCACGCACCGATCGCGCCGTTTCGGCCTATGATGTGCTTGTGGGCGAGGCTTCTGTGCCCCAGGCGGCGATCATGACCAGCGTGCCCAATGTGGCCATCGTTCCCTCGACGATGGACCTGCTGGGTGTCGAGCTGACCATTGCCGGCCAGGCGGACCGCGCGTTCAAATTGCGCAATGCTTTCAAGCAGTTGGATGATCTGCGCATCAATGACCAGCCGGTAAGCTATATCCTTATCGACTGCCCACCCTCGCTCAACCTGCTCACGGTCAATTCGCTGGTGGCCGCCGATGCTGTGCTGGTGCCGCTGCAATGCGAGTTCTTCGCACTGGAAGGCCTCAGTCAGCTGCTTCAGACCATCGAGCAGATCCGCTCGACGCTCAATCCGCGGCTGTCGATCCAGGGCGTGGTGATGACCATGTTCGACAAGCGCAACAATCTTTCCGAGCAGGTGCTGCACGACGTGCGCAGCGAAATGGGCGATCTCGTCTATGAGACCGTCATTCCGCGCAATGTGCGTCTCAGCGAGGCCCCGTCCTACGGCAAGCCGGCGCTGCTCTACGATCTCAAATGTGCGGGAAGCCAGGCCTATCTGCGCCTCGCCACCGAAGTCATTCGCCGTGAGCGGCGTCTGGCCGCTGCCTAGGAGCCTCTGCATGACCGACAAACCCACTCGTCTCGGACGCGGCCTGGCGGCCCTGATCGGCGACATGGCGGCCATGGAAGGCGCCCGGGTGACCGAATCAGGTTCCGGCAGCAAGAAGCTGCCGGTCGATTTCATCATTGCCAATCGCGCCAATCCGCGCCGCACCTTTGACGCCGAGCAGCTCGAAGAGCTGACCAATTCGATCCGCGAGAAGGGCGTCATGTCGCCGCTTCTGGTGCGGCCGACGGACGATCCCAACATTTTCGAGCTGATCGCCGGTGAGCGCCGCTGGCGCGCCGCGCAGAAGGCGGGCCTGCATGACGTGCCGGTCATTGTCCGCGAGGTCGATGACAAGGAAGCGCTGGAGCTCGCCATCATCGAAAATGTGCAACGCGCCGATCTCAACCCCCTCGAAGAGGCCATGGGCTATGGTCAGCTGATCGAGCAATTCGACTATACCCAGCAGGATCTGGCCCAGGTGATCGGCAAGTCCCGTTCGCATGTGGCCAATACGCTGCGCTTGCTGCGCTTGCCGGAAGACGTTCGCGGCATGGTGGCCAGCGGCACGCTGACCGCCGGCCATGCGCGCACCCTGATCACCGTCGAGGATCCGGCCGCCCTGGCGCGGCAGATCGTCGACAAGGGTCTTTCCGTGCGCGAGGCGGAAGCCCTTAGCCAGCAGCGGGACCTGCCGCGCAAGAAGCCGGCAACCGACAATGAGCCGCGCGACGCCGATACGCTGGCGCTGGAGCGCAGACTGGCCGATGCTCTGGGCCTGAGCGTCGCGCTCAACCATTCCGAACGCGGCGGCAAGCTCGAAATCCGCTACAAGACGCTCGAGCAGCTCGACGACATCTGCTTGCGACTGACCGGCCGGGTGAACTAAGCGCTTGTTTTGAAAGCTGTTCCACGTGAAACCGCTCCGTTTTGGGGCGGTTTTTCGTTGTCAGTGTGTAGCCGCCATCATGCAGAGGGCCAGCGTGGTGCGGCGCAAAACGGCATCGGCAAGAGCCGGACGGCGCCTGGTGTCGGAAACGGCGTTCAGAAGGCGTTCATTCGCGGCAGCCAGGCTTTCGTCTGTCCAGAGCCGCAACTGCTGCTCGAGGGCGCCAAGACGCGAAAAATGCGGTTTTGGCTTTACACCCTCCAGCACCGACCGCGGCGATTTGCCTGCATCCACCTCCACTCGCCAGCGCCGCAGATTGGCAAAATGCGTGTTGAGCATGGCCAGCAATTGCTGCGGATTGACGTTGGCGGCCAAGGCCCGATTGAGCGCGAGCTCGAGCTTTTCGGCGTGGCCGCCGCCGGTAGAATCGAGAATGGAATCAATAGCTAAGGCGCCATTGTCAGCGCAGAGCAGCAGCACGTCCTCGCGCGTCAGCACCTTGCTCTGCGCTGCATAGAGCACGAGCTTTTCGAGCTCCCTTCGCGTGATCTCGCGGTCATTGCCCAGAATGTCGCGCAGGGTCGGGGCAACGTCGGCGTCGGCCCTGATGCCGGCCTGATTGAAGGTCTCGCGCATCAGCGCCATCAGGGTTTCGTCGGTGTCGGGATAGCAGGGCAGGGCCCGACCGAATTTTGCCTGCTCTATCAACGCCCTAAGCGCATCGCGGGGCGTGAGATTGTCAGCTTCCAGCACGATGGCCGCACCACTCGGATCATCACGCAGCTCGGTCAGTGGCATGACCAGCGCCTTGGTCGCATTGCGCACGCGAATGATGCGCTTGCCACCAAAGAGCGAGACAGAACGGGCCTCAAGCACCAGCAGCGACGGGTCGGCCTGCAATTCCGGCCCGTCGAAAATGGTAACATTGGCCGAAGCCGGATCGTCGCCGCTCAGGTAGCGGATGAGCCGCTGCGCCGTTTCGCGGACGAGGCCGCCATCAGGCCCATAGGCGAGGAAAATGCCCTCGCTCAGGTCGGGGCGCGCCAGAAAGCGCGCCACCTCGTGGGCCTTGAGCGCCGTCATCAGACGACCAGATTGACGATGCGATCCTGCACGACGACGACCTTTTTGGGCGCCTTGCCTTCAAGCGCCTTTTGAATCCCGTCGAGGGCGAGAACCAGCTTTTCCACCTCGGTCGCCGCCATGCCCTTGGGCACGGTGATTTCGCCGCGGCGCTTGCCGTTGATCTGGATGGGCAGGGTGACCTCGTCGTCGACGAGCAGCGCCGGGTCAACCTCGGGCCAGGACGCGTCTGCGACAAGTCCTTGTTTTCCAAGGGCTTCCCAACAGGTTTCGGCCAGATGCGGCATCATCGGGTTGATGAGCTGCACCAGCTTCTCCACGCCTTCGGTCAGCGCCGCCACCAGAGCCGCACTCGGCTGGCCATCGCGGGCCTTGGCCAGGGCATTGGTCAGCTCATAGATGCGGGCAACAGCCCGGTTGAAGCCCAGACCCTCGATGTCCAGTGCCACGCCGGCCACGGTGCGGTGAATAACCTTGCGCAGCGCCTTGGCATCAGCATCGTCTGACGCAACAGTCCCCGCGGATTGTTTCGTAATCTCGATCGTATCATTGACCAGCCGCCAGACGCGCTGCTGGAAACGGCTGGCGCCCTCGACGCCGGCCTCGGTCCATTGCACGTCACGTTCGGGCGGCGAGTCCGAGAGCATGAACCAGCGGGCAGTGTCGGCGCCGTAATTGGCGACGATCTCGTCCGGATCGACCACGTTCTTCTTGGACTTGCTCATCTTTTCGACCGAGCCGATGGAAATCGGCGCGCCGGTCCGGATGTGCCTGGCGGTGCGGGCATCTCCATTTGCCTCGATGACGACCTCGGTCGGGTTGACCCAGGCGCCCGCTTCGTTGCGATAGGTCTCGTGGGTCACCATGCCCTGGGTGAACAGGCCCTTGAACGGCTCGTCGAGCCCGACATGGCCGGTGGCCTTCATGGCGCGGGTGAAGAAGCGCGAATACAGGAGGTGCAGAATGGCGTGCTCGACGCCGCCGATATACTGGTCCACCGGCAGCCAGCGATTGGCGACGGCCGGAATGGTCGGCGTCTCGGCATCGGGCGCGGTAAAGCGTGCGAAGTACCAGGACGAGTCCACGAATGTGTCCATGGTATCGGTCTCGCGGCGGGCCGCAGCGCCGCATTGGGGACAGTGGACATGCTTCCAGGTCGGATGGTGGTCGAGCGCATTGCCGGGCTTGTCGAAGCTGACGTCCTCGGGCAGAACGACCGGCAGGTCCTTCTTGGGCACGGGAATGGTGCCGCAGACCTCGCAGTGGATCACCGGAATCGGGCAGCCCCAATAGCGCTGGCGCGAAATGCCCCAGTCGCGGAGGCGATAGTTGGTTTCCACCGTACCCTGCGGCTTGCCGTCGACCATGCGCGCGGCAAAGTGCTCGGCGATAGCCTTCTTGGCTTCGTCGATGGAAAGCCCATCCAGGAAACCGGAATTGAAGATCGTGCCGCCCTCCGTATAGGCCTCATTGGCCACCGCGAAGGTAGCAGCATCGGCGTCGGGGGGGAGAACTACCGGCGTGACCGAGAGCCCATATTTGCGGGCCAGGTCGAGGTCGCGCTGGTCATGGGCCGGGCAGCCGAAAATGGCGCCGGTGCCATAGTCCATGAGGATGAAATTGGCGACATAGACGGGCAGGGTTTCGCCCTCGATCACCGGGTGCTTTACCCGCAGACCGGTATCAAAACCCTGCTTTTCGGCCTTTTCCAGCGTTTCGGTGGCGGTGCCATGGCGATGGCATTCAGCCACGAATTCGGCCAAGGCCGGGTTGCCGGCGGCCAGTTGTGTGGTCAGCGGATGATCGGGCGACAGGCCGATGAAGGAGGCGCCGAAGATCGTGTCCGGGCGGGTGGTGAAGACCTCGATGCTGGTCGCATCGGTCTTGTCACTGGCGACCAGTTCGAACAGCAGCCTGAGGCCCTCGGACTTGCCGATCCAGTTGCGCTGCATGGTGCGCACCTTTTCCGGCCAGCCGGTCAGCCCATCGAGGGCCTCCAGCAGGTCTTCGGCATAGTCGGAGATCTTGAAGAACCACTGGGTCAGCTCGCGCTGCTCGACCACTGCGCCCGAGCGCCAGCCCTTGCCGTCGATCACCTGCTCGTTGGCGAGCACAGTCATGTCGACCGGGTCCCAGTTAACCTTGGAGCTCTTGCGGGTGACGAGGCCGGCTTCGAGCATGTCGATGAACATGGCCTGCTGGTGCCTGTAATAGTCAGGCGAGCAGGTAGCGATTTCGCGCGTCCAGTCGATGGAGAGGCCCATCGATTTCAGCTGTGCCTTCATCGCTTCGATGTTCTGGTAGGTCCAGGTGCCCGGATGGGTCTTGCGCTCGATGGCGGCATTTTCAGCCGGCAGGCCGAAGGCGTCCCAGCCCATGGGATGCAGCACGTTCTTGCCGCGGGCGCGGTGGTAGCGGGCCACCACATCGCCCATGGCATAGTTGCGCACATGGCCCATATGGATGCGGCCCGAGGGATAGGGGAACATCTCGAGGACGTAGTAGGGGTCGCGCGGATCGTCATTGGCGGTGACGAAGCTCTTGTGCTCGTCCCACACCTTCTGCCATTTCGGTTCGCTTTCGCGCGGATTGTAGCGTTCGCCGCTCACGGAATTGTCGTCCTTGCAAGATTTGACGCTTCTGGCCTGCCGCAAGGGGCGGCGCAGCTTGCGTTTTCGAGGGTTTTTGGCTACCCGGACCATCACCAGAAATCCCTTGCAAGGTCAACAGGAACGGGGCGTCGCCATGGCCGATCCGCTTGTCAGCGCGCAAACGGCGCTCGGCTATATCCGGACCCGGATGGAAAAGGCCCGCCGGCGGTTCGGCGCGCCCCCCGACCATGTCGAGCTGGTGGCCGTCTCCAAGACCTTTTCCGCCGAGGCCATCGAGCCGTTTCTTGAGGCCGGGCAGCGCGTCTTCGGCGAGAACCGGGTGCAGGAGGCCAAGGAAAAGTGGCCCGCCCTGAGGGAGCGCTATCCGGACCTGCAACTCCATCTCATCGGGCCGCTGCAGACCAACAAGGCGCGCGAGGCAGTGGCGCTGTTCGATGTCATCGAGACGGTGGATCGTGAAAGGCTGGCGGGCATCCTGGCCGAGGAAATGGCGCGGGCCGGGAAGAGCCTGCCGTGTTTCGTGCAGGTCAATATCGGCGGGGAAGAGCAGAAGGCCGGCATTGCGGTCGCGGAGGCTGTCGACTTCGTCGCCCGTTGCCGGGACGGTTATGGCCTCGATATCGTGGGGCTCATGTGCATTCCGCCCGATGGCCAGCCCGCCGGCCCCTATTTCGCGCTGCTCGCCGAGCTCGGCCGCGCCGCGGGGGTGGAAAAACTCTCCATGGGCATGAGCGGTGATTTCGAGACGGCCATCGCCATGGGTGCCACCCATGTGCGGGTCGGGTCGGC
>CBFGPB010000098.1:0-8428 GCA_965650545.1 uncultured Devosia sp.
CGAAACAATCGAACATTGCCATGTGATCGCCAATGGCCGCGACACCCGCATCCGCGGCGCCATTATCGGCTCCGATTTCGGTCTCTTCTATCGCCTCAAGCTCGATGAGAACGGGCATACGAGGACGGTCAAGATCGAGCGCGCCGATGGCAAGGTGCTGGAACTGTTTTCCGACGGCGCCGGCGGCTGGTCGGATGACCGGGCCGAGCCCATTCCGGCGCTGCGCGGCTGTATCGACGTCGACATCTGGCCCACGCCACTGACCAATTCCCTGCCCATCTGGCGCACGCAATGGACCGATCAGCCAGTCCGCTTCGCCATGGCCTGGATCGACGCCACCGAGATGACCGTCAAGCGCTCCGAGCAGATCTATACGCAGATCGATGCGACCCATTTCCGCTACCAGTCCGCCAATTTCGAAGCCATGCTGGAACTCGACGCGGACGGCATCGTCACGGACTATCCGGGCCTGTTTGTCCGCGCCTGAGTCACGCCGCTGTCACCAAATCAGCCTATTGGCTCGCTCCGTGTCGGCAATGGAGCACGGTTATGTTCCTCCTCACCAAGCGCATTTCGGCCGGTCTGCCGCTGGCCTGGCTGCTGATCGGCGTTCTGCAGACCCCCTGGCTGATCCCCGCCCCGGCACTGGCCATGCTCGCCTTCCTGCTCTGGCGGCACCGCCATATCCTGACCTTGGTCGGCTCGGCGCCGCTGGCCAGCGATGGCTTTGCCAAGCATGTCATGGTCGACGACCTGCTGCGGCTTGGTGGCCAGGTGCTGGTCTCGCCACTGCTCTTTGGTATCGGCAGCACGGCTGCGGCACTTCTGCCGACAGCGTGAGCGCGGCTCGCCACCACAGAGATTTTTTCTGCCCCGGCTTCCGCCAAACGTGGCACTCTGCTACCCACGGCGCGAAAAGAACTGACCCGGAGGCAGCACGATGAGCAACGGCTTCAAGACCATCGATGAACTCGATCTGACGGGCAAGCGCGTCCTGCTCAGGGCCGACCTCAACGTGCCGGTTGCGGACGGCAAGGTCACCGACGCCACCCGTATCGAGCGCCTCGTGCCCACCATCCGCGAAATCGTCAAGAAGGACGGCAAGGCCATTCTGCTGAGCCATTTTGGCCGCCCCAAGGGCAAGGCCAATGGCGAATTCTCGCTCGAACAGGTCTGCTCCGCCGTCGCCGACCAGACCGGCCACCCGGTCGGATTCGTCGCCACGGACTGGGTCGATGTGAGCGCCGCCCAAGCCGCCATCGACGAGGCGCCGGCCGGCTCGGTGCTGGTCATGGAAAACACCCGCTTCCATCCCGGCGAGGAAGAGAACGACATCGAACTGGCCCAGCGCATGGCCAGCCTCGGCGACGTCTATGTCAACGATGCCTTCTCGGCCGCCCACCGCGCCCATGCCTCCACGGAAGCCCTTGCGCGCCTGTTGCCGGCGGCAGCGGGCCTCGCCATGGAGGCCGAACTCCGTGCTCTCGAAGCGGGTCTGGGCAAGCCGAAAAAGCCAGTGGTCGCCATTGTCGGCGGCGCCAAGGTGTCGTCCAAGATCGACCTTCTCGAAAACCTCGTGACCAAGGTCGACGGCCTGGTCATCGGCGGCGGCATGGCGAACACTTTCCTGTTCGCTCAAGGTTATGGCGTGGGCAAGTCGCTCTGCGAAAAGGACCTGGCCGATACCGCCCGCCGCATCATGGACAAAGCCGAAAAGGCCAATTGCGCCATCATCCTGCCCATTGACGCTGTGGTTTCCTGGCATTTCAAGGCCAATTCGCCAACCCGCCTCTATGGCGTCGATGCCATCGACCCCGATGGCATGATCCTCGACATCGGCCCCTCCTCGATAGAGCGCATCAACGGCGCCATCGACGATGCCCATACCGTGGTGTGGAACGGCCCCGTCGGCGCCTTCGAAATGGAGCCTTTCGATGCCGGCACCGTCGCCATCGCCAAGCATGTCGCCAAGCGCACCCATGACGATCTGCTCGTCTCGGTGGCCGGCGGCGGCGACACGGTGAGCGCGCTGGCCCATGCCGGAGTCAAGGACAAGCTGACCTACGTGTCCACCGCCGGCGGCGCCTTCCTCGAATGGATGGAAGGCAAGCCCCTGCCGGGGGTGGAAGCGCTGAAGAAGTAAGAAAAAGGCCGGGGTGACCCGGCCTTCGTGTTTCAGAACTTCGCCGTCACCGGGTCCGATCCGATCCGCCCGTCGGCGGCGTCGAGACCGGCAATCGCCGCCTTGTCTTCATCACTCAGCGTGAAATCGAAAACATCGAAATTCTCGACGATGCGGCTCGGGGTCACCGATTTGGGGATGACGACAAGCCCGAGATCGAGATGCCAGCGAATGATCACCTGCGCCGGGCTCTTGCCGTGCCGCGCGGCGATCTCGGCGATCACCGGGTCGGACAGCATCTTCCCCTGCCCCAGCGGACTCCAGCTCTCGGTGATGACGCCCAGCTTGGCATGCTTGTCGCGCATCGCCTTCTGCTGGAAGCGCGGATGGAGCTGGATCTGGTTGATGGCGGGCGTGACGCCGGTCTCGGCGATCAGCTCCTCGAGATAGGTCCCTTCGAAATTGGAGACGCCGATGGAGCGCGCCTTGCCCTCGTCGCGCAGGCGGATCAGCGCCTTCCAGGTCTCGACATATTTGCCGCGATAGGCCGAGGGCCAGTGGATGAGGTAGAGATCGACGTAAGGCGTGCCCAGGCGCTTGAGGCTGGCATCCATGGCGCGCAGGGTCTGGTCAAAACCCTGGTCGTCGTTCCACACCTTGGTGGTGAGGAAGATGTCTTCCCGCGCGACGCCCGAGGCGCGCATGCCTTTGCCCACGCCCTCTTCGTTCTGATAGACCGCCGCCGTATCGATATGCCGGTAGCCGGCCTTGAGCGCGGTGCTGACGGCCTCGACCGCGACGTCATCGGGGGTCTGCCAGACGCCCAGGCCCAGTTGCGGGATCGAATGGCCGTCATTGAAGCTCACGTGCGGTTGCGTGGTCATCTCACTATCCTGACTATGCGTGATTTTGGCGGCGGAGCGCCGAAGGAATATCGGTAACTTACGATGGAGTTAGGGGAATTCCAAGCCCCGCAATCGGTTCCATCACGATCTACCATACAAGTTACACCTTTCGTCTAATAACCGGAGGTCTAATCGAAAGCGGCGTAACGAAAGTCTAATCTTGGGTCAGTCCAATTCGAGGTTTGACCCCATGACCAAGTCGCTCAACGCGATCGCCCAGAAGCTGATGACGCCCGGCATGGGCATCCTGGCCGCCGACGAATCCGAAGGCACGATCGGCAAGCGCTTTTCCAAGATCAACCTGCCCAACACGCTCGACCTGCGGCGCGACTATCGCGAGATGCTGTTCGGCGCCACCGACGCCATGAAGAACTACATTTCCGGCGTCATCCTCACCGAGGAAACCCTCAAGCAGGAGGCCGCCGACGGCACGCCGTTCCGCGCCATCCTGGCCGATACCGATGTCATTCCCGGCATCAAGGTCGATCGCGGCGCCTTCCCCATGCCGGGCGAATCCGGCGAGAAGATCACCGAAGGCCTCGATGGCCTCCGCCAGCGCCTCGAGCACTATGCGGAACTGGGTGCCGGCTTTGCCAAGTGGCGCGCGGTCATCACCATCAATGACATCGCCCCTACCCGCAACAATATTCGCGCCAATGCCCATGCCCTGGCCCGCTACGCCATGCTCTGCCAGGAAGCCGGCATCGTGCCGATCGTTGAGCCCGAGGTGGTGGGCGACGGTGAACCGGGCAACCATTCGCTCGAGCGCTGCGCCCAGGTCACCGGCGACGTCCTGGAAAACGTCTTCAAGGAACTGCGCCTTGCCGGTGTCGACCTCGCGGGCATGCTGCTGAAGCCCAACATGATCCTGCCCGGCATCAATTCGCGCGACCGCCCAACCGTCGAGGAAGTCGCCCGCCGCACCGTCGATGTCCTCAAGGAACACGTGCCTGCCGCCGTCCCGGGCATCGCCTTCCTTTCGGGCGGCCAGACCGACGAGGAAGCCACGGCCCACCTCTCGGCCATGAACCGGATTTCCGGCAAGCCCTGGCCGATGACCTTCTCCTATGGCCGCGCCCTCCAGAATGTGGCCCTGCGCACCTGGGCCGGACGCCGCGAGAATTTCACCGCCGCCCGCCAGGCCTTCGCCCATCGCGCCCGAATGAACTCGCTCGCCGCCATCGGCGAATGGAGCAACGACCTCGATCGGGCCGCCTGAGCGGCCCTCCCTTCCCTCCCGCGAACCCAACGTCGCGGCTGGCGCGCGCTACCCTCCCGGGGCGCGCGCCTTTTTTCTTCCGGACGCGCGCCATTGCCTAGAGCGGGGTCAATCCCCTATTGAGGCATGTCCCTTTCTTGCCAAAATGCCTCAATAGGGACTGTGCCGCATTCTTCGGGAACATCATGGCTCCGCAGCTCTATCTCATCACGCCGGACAATCCGAACCTGGAGCAGTTCCCGCGCCAGCTCATGACCGTGCTGACCGAGCCCGAAGTCGCCGCCTTGCTGGTGCGCCGGGGTGACCAGGACGAGCAGGCCTATGCCCGGCTCGCCGAGCGGCTCATCCAGATCGGCCAGGCGGCGGGCGCTGCCGTTCTCATCGAGGACGATGCGGAGCTTGCCAGGCGCCTTGGCGCCGACGGGGTGCATATTACCACGGGCGGCGTGAAGGCCATCCGCGCCGCCACGGCCGCGCTCAAGCCCGACGGCATTGTCGGGGTCGGCAATGTCCGCTCCCGCCACGACGCCATGAGCTTTGGCGAGCTCGATGTCGACTACGTCCTCTTCGGCCCGCTGGGCGGCAAGCCCGATCCGCAGGCAGCAGATCTGGCACAGTGGTGGGCCGAGACCTTCGAAGTGCCGGCCGTCTATTCCGACCCCGCAGCCGAACCTGAACAGGCCGGCACCATGGCCACCGAATTCCTGGCGCTCTCCGACAGCATCTGGTCGTCGGCCGATCCCGCCGGCACATTGGCCCGCTTCGAACAGGCCATCAGGGCCTCGGCATGAAGCTGATCCGCGCCCTTGCCCTGGTTGCGCTGACCGGCCTGCCGCTTCCGGCCCTGGCCCAGAACAACCCAGCCGACGCGATCAGCAACGAGGTCTTCGGGCCTCGCAATCCGGTCGACTATGCCTATGGCGCCTACCAGCGCGGCTACTACCTGACGGCCCTCGAACTGGCCCTGCCCCGCGCCGAGCAGGGCGACGCTGCGGCCCAGACCCTGATTGCCGAACTCTACGCCCGCGGGCTGGGCGTCGCGCAGAATGCCGAACGCGCCGCCGGCTGGTATCAACTTGCGTCCAAGAATGGTGACCGGCTCGCCACCTTCGAATTGGGCATGCTCTACCAGGCCGGCACCGGCGTGCCGCGCAACCGCGAGCGCGCTGCCGAACTCTTCAAGACCTCGGCGGAAGCCGGCTATATTCCGGCCAAGTACAACATGGCTCTGCTCCACGTCGAAGGCGTCTATGCCGAGCCCAGCCTGACAACAGCCGCCGCCCTGATGAAGGAAGCGGCCGATGCCGAGCTGCCCGAGGCGCTCTACGACTACGGCGCCATGCTGATCGAAGGCGCTGGCGTCGTGCCGGACCTCGAAGAAGGCGCCCGTTACATGCGCCTGGCCGCCGAGGAAGGCCTGGTCGATGCGCAGATCGACTATGCAACCCTGCTCTACCTGGGTCAGGGCGTCGAGCGGGACATTGCCGAAGCCGCACGCTGGTACGGCATCGCCGCCGAGGCCGGCAATGTCGTCGCCCAGAATCGCTATGCCAAACTGCTCGCCGTGGGCGAGGGCGTGACGCTCGACCTCGAGGAGGCCGCCATGTGGCGAGCCCTGGCCCGGCGCCAGGGACTGACGGACCCGGACCTCGACCGGCTGCTCGTCTCCATTCAGCCCGAGGCGCTGGCGCGGGCCGAAGAGCGCGCCCGCTTCTGGCCATCCGTGCCGCCCAGCGCCGCTGCCGGGCCGGACGCCCCGGACATTGTGGGGCCTGTCCTGCCTGCGCCGACTGATCCGGCCAACGCGCCGAGCCAGGCTGTCGACCCCAATCCCGCGGCCGAGCCCCAGGAGGCGGGCACAGAGAATGCAGAAGGCGGCGCGGCAACCGAACCCGCCGCTTCCGAAACGCAAGACCCTTGAACCATTGCCTGTTCTGGGGCAATAAGCCCGCCACACATCAATCCAGCGGCGGAACCACCCGGTTCCATCAGCCGGCAGGCAGCCCGATCTGCCCGCCCCGGCGGCCCGCATGAGCTAGCGAGCACCTTTCCTATGGCGCGTTCCGCCCTTCTCAACGTCATGGTCAGCGCCGCCATCAAGGCCGGCAAGTCGCTGTCGCGCGATTTCAACGAGGTCGAAAACCTCCAGGTCTCGCGCAAGGGCCCGGCCGACTTCGTTTCAAAGGCCGACCTGCGGGCCGAACAGATCGTGTTTGACGAACTCAAGAAGGCCCGCCCGACCTATGCCTTTCTGATGGAAGAAGGCGGCGAGGTTGCCGGCACCGATGGCCAGCACACCTGGATCATCGACCCGCTCGACGGCACGACCAATTTCCTCCATGGCATTCCGCTCTTCGCCGTCGCCATTGCCCTGCAGCGCGGCGACGAGATCGTCGCTTCGGTCATCTACAATCCGGTAATGGACGAGCTCTATACCGCCGAAAAGGGCGGCGGCGCCTGGCTGGCGGACACCAAGCGCCTGCGCGTGGCGGGACGCCGGCACCTCTCCGATGCGGTGGTTTCGACCGGCATCAAGACCCAGGGCACCGGCAATGACACGCTGCAACTGCGTCAGCTCGGGGCCGTCAATCCCGCCGTCGCCGGCATCCGTCGTGGCGGCTCGATCTCGATCGACATGGCCTGGCTCGCCGCCGGCCGCTTCGATGCCCTCTGGGAAGCCGGCTTGAAGCCCTGGGACGTGGCCCCCGGCCTGCTGCTGGTCAAGGAAGCCGGTGGCCTTGTCTCCGACTTTGCCGGCCAGCCCGGCTCGGTCTGGAACGGCCAGATCGTCGCCGGCAACGAACCGTTGCAGGGCGCCCTGCTCAAGACCCTGCGCACGATCCAGTAAGCGCGTCCCGCCCCGCTCTCGTCACAAGCGGTCGTTAACCTTTTCCATTGTCACGCCTTTCGCCCGCCTCTAGTCTTGAGGCCGGGTGATTTGCGAGCGAGGGGCAAGGTTCGGCAAAGATGACGCAGACTTACGATCCCTACCACCTCGCCAGTCCGGCCGTTTATCTGGTCAAGATCGTCATTTTCCTGGTGCTGGTGGGGCTGGTCGCCGCCATCCTGATCACCAACATCATCTCCTTCTTCTGGGCAAACCCGTTCATCAATTCGATGATCTTCTTTGCCCTGTTCGTCGGCATCTTCCTCAGTTTCCGGCAGATTTTCCGGCTGTTCCCGGAAGTCAAATGGGTCAATTCGCTGCAGGACGGCAGTGCCAGCAACGTGCGCCCGCCGGTGCTTCTGGCCCCGGTCGCCGGCATCCTGCGCGAGCGCATCGGCGAAGCGGTGATCACCCCGGCCTCGATGCGCTCCATCCTGGACTCGGTGGGCAATCGCCTCGACGAAGCCAAGGATACGTCGCGCTACCTGACGGGCCTGCTGGTCTTCCTGGGCCTCATGGGCACCTTCTATGGCCTGCTCGAAACCGTTGGTTCAGTCGCCGGCGTCATCAATGCCCTGGACGTGACCTCGGCCGATACCGCCTCGCTCTTCTCCAACCTCAAGGAAGGCCTTGCCGCGCCGCTGGGCGGCATGGGCACGGCCTTCTCGTCCTCGCTCTTCGGCCTTGCCGGCTCGTTGGTGCTGGGCTTCCTCGATCTGCAGACCAGCCAGGCACAGAACGCCTTTTATACGGACCTGGAGGACTGGATGACCTCGATGACCGAGCTCGACCATCCGGTCACCGCCATGCAGGCCAGTTCCATGGGCGTGGCTGGCGCTGATGTACAGGCCATGATCGAGCGCATGGGCGCCAGCATGCAGAACCAGAATTCCTCGCAGAATGCCATCCGCGCCATGGCCGAGCTGGCACGCGGCATTGACGGGCTGGTCAAGCATATCCGCACCGAACAGGACGACTTGCGGCGCTACATCACCGAGCAGGGCGAGACCAACAAGAAGCTCCGCGACCTCATCGAAGCCATGCTCAACGAAGCCGATAACGAGCGCAGGTCCTGACCATGGCCGGTGCGCGCGCCCGCCGCAGACAGGAAGCCAATTATTGGCCCGGCTTTGTCGACGCGCTGTCGAGCCTCCTGCTCGTCATCATCTTCATGCTCTCGCTCTTCATGCTGACCCAGTTCTTCCTGGGCCAGGAAATCCAGGGGCGCGACACGGCGCTGGCCCGGCTCAACAGCCAGATCGCCGAACTGACCGACCTCTTGCAGCTCGAACGCG
>CBFGPB010000099.1:0-8287 GCA_965650545.1 uncultured Devosia sp.
TGCCCTGCAGGAACTGCATGTCGTCGATCAGCAGCAGGTCGACCCGGCGCAGCCATTCCTTGAAGCCGAGCGCGCTCTGGCGCTGCACGGCGGTCATGAAATGATACATGAAGTGGTCTGCGGTCAGGTAGACGATGTTCTTGGACGGGTCGGCCTGGCTCACCGCATGGGCAATGCCATTGAGCAGGTGCGACTTGCCCAGGCCCACGGTCGAATGGATGAAGACCGGATTGAAGGTGACGGCATTGTTGATGGCGGCGCTGGCGATCTGCTTGGCGACGCCGAAGGCCATTTCATTGGCACTGCCGGCCACGAAAGTATCGAAGGTCATGCGCGGGTCGATGGCGCTGCCATTGAGCGCATCGCCGCCCTTGATGGCGTCGCGCACCAGGCGCGGGGCAGCCGGAGCGGGCGTGGCGGCGGGGGCGGCGGCAGTCGGCTCGGCCGGGGTCTCCGGCGCGATTTCGGCGACCGGCGCGAGGCGCGGACGGGCCTGGCCGTTCACCCGCATCGTCACCTGCAGGCGGGCCGCCTCGGCAATGTCGTTGCGGAAGGCTTCGACAATGCGATCGGCATAGTTGGACTGAACCCAGGAGCACAGGAAGCGCGTCGGCGCACTCAGGTGCACGAGGTCGTCGACAATCTCTTCAAGCTCGAGACGGGCGAACCAGGACGTAAACACATCCTCGCCGACGGCGGCCTTCAAGCGGGCACGCACCCGCGCCCAGAGGTCACGGTAGTCGTTGGAGGAAATGTCGGTGCTGATCATGACAGGAGTGCCGCCTTGGGTGGAAGTGGTGGGGGAGGGGGAATTGGCATTGGCCCAATCATCCCGTCCCGCGGTCGCCTGTCGCATCATCGTGTCTAGCCCCATGTGTTTCTGCCTTGGCCGGCCCGCAATGCCGTCAAGACCCCTGATCTGTTTGTGTGTCCTTCCGGCCCCTGGAGGACCGGTTCTGACGGACACGGCTTCGCCCCTGCACCCGCTCAAGCAGGCGCACTTTCCTGTCCGGCGACCTTACCGGCCGCCGCTTCCCTCATGACCTTTCACTTGAACCCGGCCTGCCCCGGCCGATGTCGAATGAACGCTGCCAACTCAAATTGACTGGTTGCCCGAGAGCAACCGAACCCAAAAAACTTGGCTGAAATTTCCGGCCCGCAGGACCGGAACTGCCCCAAACCCGACACCCGTCAAGAGTGTCGACCGTTGGTTCTGGAGGGTCGTTCCACCCCTCTTTTTCCCCGCCGGCCAATGTACATTAGAGGCACGAAATTGGACCCGCAACACGTGAATCGCTGAAAAAGGGACTTGACTCGCAAACAGGTTTTTCGGGGTTCCCCACTGCTAAAATACACCCCCCGACAAGAGCCTGTGACTCAAGGCAGATTCCAACACTTAGCGGCCGGGACGCGCTAAGAAATATATTCCTAACGCTGTGCAAGGCCTGGGTTGGTAGGGCGGCCCAGGCTCGGGTCAGGTGCCACTAACGCATTGACGAGGAACGGGAAAAAAGCAGCTTCACCCTTCGTTCCGGTCTGCCGGAAACTGTCACCCAATAGTCATGTGACAGAACAATGGCGAAAAAGCTTCCCCAACTGCCATACAACAAAAAGGGCTCCTCGCGGAGCCCAGAATGTAGCAGTTCGGCAGCTTCCGGAAAAGTGCCGCGAGCCGTCCGGATCAGACGGCCAGGGCCTTCACGCGGCTGTTGAGGCGCGAGACCTTGCGCGATGCCAGATTGGCATGGACGATGCCCTTGCCGGCAGCGCGGTGGATCTCGGGCTCGGCAGCCTTGAGGGCGGCGAAGGCGGCAGCGTGATCACCGGCGGTGATCGCTTCCTCGACCTTGCGAATGAACGTGCGCACGCGGCTACGGCGCGACTTGTTGATCGCGGTGCGGGCAGCAATCTTGCGGGTCGCCTTCTTGGCTGACGGCGTATTGGCCATTTCGGTCCTCTTGGGTCGTCCAACCGGCAGAACCGCACCGCTTTTGGCGCCGCAACCTGCCGGGATGAAATGAAAGCGGCGGCACGCTGCCGCCAAGTCGGGGGGTCTATAGGGGATAGAGTGGGGGTCGTCAACTGGATTCGGGGCCGGGTCGCCCTGTCGAAGCTCTATTCCCTCCATTCCCACGGTGCCGTCCTCGGGCTTGACCCGAGGACCAATCACCACGCCAGCAAATGCCCGAGTTGGCCCTCGGGTCAAGCCCGAGGGCGGCTCGGCGATTACAGGCGCTTCAAGGCGCCTTCTGGCACACCGGGCAATAGAACGTGGACCGCCCCGATTGCACGATCCGTTGCACCACGCCCTTGCAGAGCGGGGTCGGGCAGGGATCACCTTCCCGGTCATAGACGGCAAAATTGTGCTGGAAATAGCCCGCCCCTTCGACGCTCCTGAAATCCCGGATGGTCGAGCCCCCCACCTCGATGGCGGCGGTCAGCACTTCGCGGACGGCAAAGGCGAGGTCTTCCAGCGCCTTTTTCGGCTTTCCGGCCTTGGTCACCAGCGTCCGCGCCTCGATCGTGGGCAGGATGTGGGCCCGGTGCAGGGCCTCGGCCACATAGATATTGCCCAGGCCCGCCACCACACGCTGGTCGAGCAGCGCGGCCTTGATCGGCGCCTTCTTGCCGGCAAAAGCCTCCGCCATCTGCCGGGCCGAAAATTCGTTCCCCAGCGGCTCGGGGCCCAATCCTTGGAGATAGGGGCTCTGCGCGACATCGTCGTAAAGGTCGATGAAGCCGAAGCGGCGCGGGTCGGCATAGATGAGGTGGCTGTCGCCATGTTTGGGATGGCTGAGCGACCAGACCATGTGGTCGTGCTTGGGCTCGGTCCCCGGCTCATAGTAACGCGGCGGCTTGTCGATCCCGTGCTCGGCAAAGCGCCAGGAGCCGGTCATGCCCAGATGGCTGAGCAGGGTCTTGCCGTCCGACAGGGTGACCAGGAGGTATTTGGCGCGGCGCCCCACATGGGTGACCTCCTGGCCCTCCAATGCGGCCTTGAGACCCGCCGGGAAGGGAAAGCGCAGATCCTTGCGGTTGAGCCTGACGCTCCTGATGGTGGCGCCCTCAAGCCAGGGCGCCAGGCCGCGCCGCACGGTCTCCACCTCGGGCAGTTCCGGCATGGCAAATCTCCTTCACCCTGTGCGGCTTTGTGCCATGGGCATTTTTCGACGCCTTATATATGGTGCGCCAGAAATTTGACGACGCCTAAAGAAGGCCAGCCATGACCCAGTCGAGCGAGACCACCCATTTCGGCGAGCGCATCGTCGCCCTCGAGGACAAGCAGGGTCTGGTCAACAAGGTGTTCCACGACGTGGCGGACCGCTACGACCTGATGAACGACCTGATGAGCGCAGGTGTTCACCGGCTCTGGAAGGACGCCATGGTCAGCGAACTGGCGCCGCCCAAGGCCGGTACCAGGCCCTACAAGGTGCTCGACATGGCGGGCGGCACCGGCGATATCGGCGAGCGCATCGTCAATGCCTCGCTTGGCTATGCCGAGGTCGTCGTCTCCGACATCAATGCGGACATGCTGCGCGTCGGGGCCGAGCGCGCCAGGAGCTGGCGCTATCCGGGCCAGGTGCAGTTCCTCGAGGCCAATGCCGAGGACCTGCCCTTCGAGGCCAATAGCTTTGACGCCTATACAATAGCCTTCGGCATCCGCAACGTGCCGCGCGTGCAGAAGGCGTTGGATGAGGCCCATCGAGTCCTCAAGCGCGGCGGCCGCATTCTCGTCCTCGAATTTTCCCAGGTCGATGTTCCCGGCTTCGACGCGCTCTACCGGGCCTATTCCGACACGGTGATCCCGCCCATGGGCAAGCTCGTCACCGGCGACGCCCAGCCCTACCAGTATTTCATCGAATCCATCCGCAAGTTCCCCAAGCCGGCCGAGTTCGATGGCATGCTGGCCCAGGCCGGCTTCAAGCGGGTCAAGCACACCAGCATGACCGGCAATATCGCCACCCTGTTCTCGGGGTGGAAGATTTGATGCAGCGGCAGACTCGATGCGACACCTCCCCCTTGACGGGGGAGGTAGCGGCGCTAGGGCCGAAGGGCCGTAGCAGAGCTAGGTGGGGGTGCTTCGCGCACACCACCCAACGCGCATCGCCCCCCTCCCCAACCCTCCCCGCAAGGGGGAGGGTGCCGCATCGTGCCCATGACTGTTCCGGAGCCCTGTTCCAATGAGTCTCGGCTCCACACTTCGCCTCTTCCATGCCGGCTGGGTCCTGGCGCGCGAAGGCGCCTTCTCTGTCCTGCCGGCAGAATCGCTGCCGCCGATGATGAAGGTCGGCATCTCCATGGCGCGGCTGGTCGAACGGCGCGCCGTGCGCCGCACCGGCCGCATCGAGCGGCTCAATGCGGCCCTGCACAAGCTGGGCCCGTCTTACGTGAAATTCGGCCAGACCCTCGCCACCCGCCCCGACATTGTGGGGGTACAGGCCGCGGCCGATCTTTCGGGCCTGCAGGATCGCATGCCGCCTTTCGACCCCAGGCTGGTGCCGGGCATCCTCGACGCGGCGCTCGGCACCAAGGCGGCCCAGCTGACCGAAATCAGCGAGCCCGTGGCCGCGGCCTCCATCGCCCAGGTCCACAAGGCCAAACTCCGGGTGCCGGGCGAGGTCCCGAAAACCGTGGCCATCAAGATGCTGCGCCCCGGCGTCGCCGAGCGCTTCCATGCCGATACCGACAGTCTCTATGCCGGCGCCCGTCTTGCCGAGACCTTTTCGCCTGCCAGCCGGCGCCTCAAGCCCACCGAAGTCGTGCGCACGCTCGACCATTCCATGCGGCTCGAGCTCGACCTGCGGCTCGAAGCGGCCGCCATTTCGGAAATGGCCGAGAACATCAAGAACGACGAAGGCTTTGTCATCCCGGAGGTCCATTGGGATCATGTGGCGCAGAATGTGCTGACCACGAGCTGGATGCAGGGCATTCCCATCCGCGACCATGCCGCCCTCGACAAGGCCGGCATCGACCGCAAGGCCCTCGCCGCCAAGCTGCTGCAGAGCTTCTTGCGCCATGCCATTCGCGACGGTTATTTCCACGCCGACATGCATCCGGGCAATCTCTTCGCCGATCCCAGGACCGGCGATGTCATTGCGGTCGATTTCGGCATCATGGGCCGGATCGGCAAGACGGAGCGGCGGTTCCTCGCCGACATCCTCTATGGCTTCATCACCCGCAACTATCGCCTCGTGGCGCAGCGCCATTTCGATATCGGCTATGTGCCCGCCCATCAGTCGGTCGATGACTTTACCCTGGCCATCCGCTCGATCGGCGAGCCGCTGCATGGGCGCACCGCCGCCGATATTTCCATGGCCCGTGTCCTCGGGCAGCTCTTCACCATCACCGATCTCTTCGACATGCAGACGCGGCCCGAACTGGTGCTGCTGCAAAAGTCCATGGTGCTGGTGGAGGGCGTGGCGCGCAACCTCGATCCCCACCTCGATATCTGGGCCATATCCGAGCCGGTGGTCAGCGAGTGGCTGCGGCGCGAGGAGGGCCCGGTTGGGCGGATCGAGGACCTCGTGGGGCATGTCACCCGGCTGGGCGAGGCGGCGGGGCGTGTCCCGACCCTTCTGGCACAGGCCGAACTGGTGATGGCCGAGCACCGGGCCATGATGCAGCGCCCCCCTGACAGGTTGATGCGCGGCATGCTGCTGGCCGTGCTTGCCGCCGCCCTGGCCTTCATCCTGGCTGCATTGTGGCGGGTCATTTGGGGCGGTTGACCGGCTTGTCGGACCGAGGTGTCCCCACATAAGGTGCGGCATCGGGCGGCCACGGCTGTCCATCAAGGGAGAACCGGAATGAGCGTCAAATTTCTGGGCAAGCTCGCAGCCACCGCGCTGCTGGCGGCGGGCCTCAGTGGCTGTATCGATGTCAATATCGAGGTGGCCATTACCAGCCCGACCACGGCCAAGGCGACCATGACCCAGGTCATGGGTGCCGATGTCTATGCCATGGTCAAGATGGGGGCCGAGGGCGAGGGCGCCAGCGAGGACAGCTTCTGCGCCGAGGGCGAACTGACCGAGAATGCCGATGGCAGCGCCACCTGCACGATCACCGAGGAAGGCGCCTTTGCCGATCTCGACCTCGGGCAGGACGAGGGCGGCATGACCTTCACGGAAGCCGGTCCGGGCCTGGTCCGCGTCGCCCTGCCGACCGCGGACATGCAGGCCGAACTGGGCGCCCAGGACGAGATGGACGAGGAAACCCGCCAGATGGTGGAAGCCTTCTTCGAAGGCCGGACCATGACCATCGCCATTTCCGGCGCCGAGATCGTGGAATCCAACATGACCATCTCGGCAGACAAGACCAAGGCCGAACAGGTCATCGACATGCTTGCCCTCATCAACGGGGCGGCGGACCTGCCGGACGAAATCTTCGCCGTCGTGCGCGCGCCGTGACGGTTCGCGTCGGATTGAAGTGGCTCGCGCATGGCGCGGGCCTCCCCCTGCCGCGCCAGCAGACCGCCGGCGCGGCCGGGCTTGATCTGGCCGCGGCCATCGGGGCTGACGAAACCGTCACCATTGCCCCAGGTGATTATGCCATGGTGCCCACGGGCCTGGCCATCGCCCTTCCCGAAGGATACGAGGCCCAGATCCGGCCGCGATCGGGCCTGGCGGCCAGGCATGGCGTGACGGTGCTCAATTCACCCGGCACCGTGGATGCGGATTATCGCGGCGAAGTCAAAATACTGCTTGTTAACCATGGTAGAGAACCCTTTAGCCTGCGCCGTGGTGAGCGCGTGGCCCAAATGGTTGTGGCGCCTGTCAGCGCCGTTGAATTGGTGGAAGTTGATGAACTGGATGCAACCGAACGTGGTGCAGGCGGCCACGGCTCGACTGGCCGCTAGCGGCCTTCTCGCGGTGGGCCTGTCCCTGCCGGCCATGGCCGGCGACCGCGCCCTGATCGATTACGTCGGCTTTTCCGCCGATTTCCGTTACTTCGCCTTCGAGGAATTCGGCATCCAGGATGGCTCTGGCTTCGCCTATTCCAATATCTTCGTTGTCGATCTTGAGACCGATAGCTGGGTGATCGGCACGCCGGTGCGCGTGCAGGCCGAGAGCGAGGAGACAAGCCTGGTCGAAATCCGTGCCGAAGCCGCTCGGCTGGCCGCCGACCATGTGGACGAGTTCGGCCTGACCGTACCGGTGGAAGTCGCCGCCATGATCGGGGACGGCGTTCCCGATACCGATGCCGCGACCCTGAATTTTGGTGCCCCCGGCTATCTGCCCGGCGCCGTCTCGGGCGATTACCGGCTCCAGCTCACCACCTATGAGACCACGGCCGTCAGCCCCTGTGAGGACTGGTTCGGGGTCAAGCCGAAGGGCTATGCTCTCGCCATCACCGATCAGGGTGGGGAGAGGCTCATCCACCGTGATGCCGGCCTGCCGCGCTCGCGCGGCTGTCCGCTCGACTACCGGCTCCATAGCGTGCTGATGCCCTTCGAGGGCGCGACCCTCTCCAATGCGGTGGCCATCATCTCGGTCTATCCGGGCGGTTTCGAAGGCCCGGACCGGCGCTTCCTGGCGGTTCCCCTTGGCCTCTGACACGCCGCTCAGCCCTGACGAGACGCGGCGCTATGCGCGCCACCTCGTGCTCAAGGGTTTTGGCGGCGCGGCGCAGCAAAAGCTGAAAGCGGCCAGCGTGCTGGTGGTCGGTGCCGGCGGCCTCGGAAGCCCCGCCATCGCCTATCTGGCGGCTGCCGGGATCGGTCGGCTGACAATCGTCGATCCGGATACGGTTTCGCTGTCCAACCTGCAGCGGCAGGTCATTCACACCACCGCCTCTGTGGGGTCAAGCAAGGCCGAGAGTGCCGGCAGTTTTGCCGCCGCGCTCAATCCGCATGTGGCGCTCGATCTGCATGCTGAGGCGGTCACCAAGGACAATGCCGACGCTCTTGTGGGCGCAGCCGAGATCGTCCTGGACGGCACCGACAATCTGGTCACCCGCCGCGTGGTTGCCGCCGCCTGCGACAGGCTCGGCAAGCCGCTGGTCTCGGGTGCCGTTTCGATGTTCTCGGGCCAGGTGACCGTCTTCGCCCCGCATCTGGGCGGCCCACCTCATTCGGCCCTCTACCCCGACGAAGCCAGCGACGACGCCCTGCCTTCCTGCGAGGCCAATGGCATTTTGGGCCCCGTCACCGGCGTCATCGGCACGCTGATGGCCATGGAGGCGATCAAGCTGGTGACGGGCGTGGGCGAGCCGCTGGTAGGGCGGCTGCTGGTCTACGATGCGCGCGAGGCGCGGTTTTCCGAGATCGGGTATTGAGGCAAATGTTCAAAAC
>CBFGPB010000100.1:0-8235 GCA_965650545.1 uncultured Devosia sp.
AGCAGGGCAAGGAAACCTCGACCAACTCGACCGCCTCGATCTTCGCCTGGACCCGTGGCCTGGCCCACCGCGCCAAGCTGGACAACAACGAGGCGCTGGCCAAGTTCGCGCTGACCCTCGAAAAGGTCACCGTCGACACGATCGAAGAAGGCAAGATGACCAAGGACCTCGCCCTGCTCGTCGGTCCCGACCAGCCGTGGCTCACCACGCTGGGCTTCCTCGACGCCATCGACGCCAACCTGCAGAAGGCGATGGCGTAAGCCCGCCGACTATCCAAGACCAGGCCGGGGCAATGCCCCGGCTTTTTTGTGTGCGCCCTTCTGACCAGCTTGAACGAGGAAAATTCGTTCACGGCTGGTTGAACACCAACCGGCTGTTCCCATCTAGCAGGTATCGCGAGGAGGGAGATGCCGATGCCAGCCAAGAATTCATTGTTCGCCGCGGGCCTGATCAGCATGGCACTGACGGCAACCGCCGAGGCCCAGGAACGAAACTTCGACCTGACCGGATTTGACGGCATCGACATCGCCACTGGCATCGACGCCAATGTCAGCCAAGCCGATCACTTCTCCGTCCAGGCCCGTTCGGCCAGCAGCGACGCCCTCGATCACCTGCGTTTGAGCGTCGAGGACGGCGTGCTGAGAGCACGTTTCGAAACCAGCTTCCTCGACTTCATTCTGGGCGGCGGGCTGGTGGGCATGCTGTTCAACAGCGGCAATGCCGTCACCCTCGACATCACCCTGCCGGCCCTCTCGTCGGCCTCGGCTTCGTCGGGTGCCAATATTGATGTGCGCGACCTTGCCGGCACGACCCTGGAACTGGATGCCTCCAGCGGCTCCAGCGTGTCGCTTGAGGGCATCACGGTGGAAAACCTCACCATCGCGGCATCGAGTGGATCAGACGTGGAAGCCAGCGGACAGGCGGGCCATATCCGCTTTGACGCGTCCAGCGGCTCCAACATCGACGCCGAGGGGCTCAATGCGACAACCGCAGACCTGAGCGCATCGAGCGGCAGCGATATTGCCGCCACGGTGACGGGCTCGGTCAAGGCAGAGGCGTCCAGCGGCGCCGACATCGACATTTCAGGCAATCCTGCCGACAGGGACACAGACGCCTCAAGCGGTGGCGACATCTCCTTCGGCGATTGAACGAACGAGGGGCACCCGTTGGGGTGCCCCTCGCATTTACCGCTCGCCAAGCGCTATTTCGTCTTGGCCTTGGCCGCGGATTTTTCGGCCCTCACCTCGACGCGCTCACCGGCAACCACCGTGAAGGCGGTCTCCGCCTCCGTGTCATCCTCGTAGCGGGTGACGACGACATAGTCGCCGGCTGGCAGGGTCGTCTGGTATTCGGCGCCGAAGCCGTAGCCCATTTCCGGGCGGTTGCCCTGAATGTCCTTCTTGGCCGCGTAGACGTTGAAGGCGCTCGCCTCTGGCATGCTCAGGGCGGCGACACCGGCATCGATGACGACATCCACATCGACCCGCTCCCCACCTGCCACGGTGAACGGCATCTCGGCCTCGGCCTCGCCCATCCGCACCACCGCGACATAGTCCCCCGGCATGAGCTGATATTCGCTGTTCGGGCCATAGCCATAGCCGACTTCCTCGCGGGAGCCATCGATGGCCTTTTCCGCCTTGAAGACATTGACCGCCATTCCGCCATCCTCGATGGCCATTCCCTCGACATAGCTGCCGTTGATGACAGCCAGGCCGACACCCGCCACCAGGTCCTTCTCCACCGTTTCACCAGCGGCCAGGGTGAAGGTCTCGGAAACCTCGCCCTCGCCGACCTTGGCCGTCACGGTGATTTCGCCCGCCGGGACGAAGAACCGGCCTTCGCCATAGCCATAGTCGTCACCGCCCGCATAGTAGACATTGAGCGCCGCGCCGCTGTCGACGGGCTGGCCCTCCGCCGCATAGGCCCGCAGCACCACCGTGCCGGCATTCATGACGAAATAAGGCGCCGCCAGCGTGTCCGCGGTGATGTCGACGCTTTGGGTCTGTTCGACCGGTCCGAAACGGACGACGAGATCGTAGGTGCCGGGCTTGATCTGGCGCAGGGGAATGCCATAGCCGTAGTCCACGGTCTCGCCGCCCTGGTTCAGCTCCCAATAGACACCGTCATCGCTGCCTTCCGCGAGGAGTTCACCCCCTTCTGACAAGGCCATCTCGATGGTGAAGTTTTGCTCGAGCGCCGCCGGCTCAGGCTCAGGCGCCGGTTCGGGCTCTGGTGCCGGCTCGGCCTGTGCAACGGCTGCCACCGTTGTGGTGAGCGCCTCGACGAGATCATCGCCATTCTGGGCCGAGAGATACTTGCCGCCGGTATTCTCGGCCAGGCACGCCACCTGCCGCCCTTCCTCGTCGGAGAGACCAAATCCAAGAACATGGGTCGTGAAGTCGATGCCCTGCGATTCGAGCTCGCCACCCAGCGCACAAGGATCGACCTCGCAAGTTTCGAGCCCATCGGTGATCAGGATTACCGTGGCCTTCTCCTCGGTGAACCGCAGCTCCTCGGCAGCAAGGCGGACCGCGTCGCTGAGCGGGGTCATGCCCTTGGGATTGATGCCATTGGCCGCCTCGGCGATGGCCGCACCGCTATTGGTAGCCGGCTGCACCAGCATTTCGATATCGCCGCAATTGCCCTTCTCGCGATGACCATAGGTCATCAGCCCGAGCTCGAGATCATCCGGCAATTCCGCGAGGACGGATGACAGCGTCTCGCGCGCAATGGTGATGCGCGCCTCGCCCTCGATCTGCGCCCACATCGATCCCGACCCATCCAGGACGATGATGGCGCGTTCGGCCGCCGCAGCGGTTGTGGCCAGCCCCAGCACCAGCGCGGCGCTGGCCAGAATCCTGCCGATAATTCTCATGAAATGCCCTCCAGTATCTCAGGATCGCCGCACCGGGCGATCACGCGCAACAAGCCATGCCAAGCATGAAGCCAGCATGAATGAGCGGTTCAGACTTGATCGGCCCTGCCGCCGCAATTTGAACAGTTTGGCCGGGAAAGGATCGATCGAACAGGGGGAATCGCATGCGGCGTCGGTACTGGGTTGGCCTCGTGGCGCTGGCGTTGACCGGCGGCGTCTACGTCTTCAACGCCAGTTGGCTCGTCGGTCCGCCGGATGGCGACCTGCGCCTGATCGCCCATCGCGGCGTTCACCAGACCTTTGACCGCAGCGATCTCGATAACGACACCTGCACGGCCGAACGGATCTATCCGCCTGAACATGGCTTGCTGGAAAACACCATACCCTCAATGCAGGCGGCCTTCGCGGCCGGCGCCGACATCGTCGAGCTCGACGTCCATCCGACGACCGACGGTCAGTTCGCGGTGATGCACGACTGGACAGTGGATTGCCGCACCAATGGCACTGGCGAGACCCGCGCCCACTCCATGGCAGAGCTGAAAGGCCTCGACCTTGGATACGGTTACACCGCCGATGGCGGCCAGACCTACCCGTTTCGGGGCAAGGGCTATGGCCCCATGCCGGAACTCAAGGACGTGCTTTCCGCCATGCCGGACCGGCAGTTCCTGGTCAATTTCAAAAGCCGCGAAGCCCGCGAGGGCGACATGCTCGCCGCCCTTGTGGCCGAGCATCCGCAATGGCGCGGCGCAATCTGGGGCGCCTATGGCGGAGACGAGCCGACCTATCGCGCCGCCGAGGCCATGGGCGGCCTCCATGTATGGTCGCGCCGGGGTCTCATTGACTGCCTGACGCAATATATGGGGCTCGGCTGGACGGGATTCGTGCCGGAAGCGTGCCGCGATACCAAGGTGATGATCCCCATCAACATCGCGCCCTGGCTCTGGGGCTGGCCGAACCTGCTGCAGCATCGCCTGGCCGGTGTGGGCAGCGAAATCATCCTTCTCGGCCCCTATGGCGCCGGCGATCCGGGCACGGCGGGCATAGACGACCTCGAAACCCTGGCCCAGGTGCCGCGGGATTTCTCCGGCTATGTCTGGACCAATCGCATCGAGCGCATCGGCCCGGCCTGGAAAGGCATTCCATCGGCACAAATTCCGCCCGTTCCGTGATGACGGATGGCCGGACTGTTTGTATGGTAGGGCTCATTCCTTTTGTGCCCTCCCCGTTTCCTGGATAGTTTTGCGATGCCCCTCGGCGTCATTCTCGCTTTTCTGGCCTATGCCAGCTTTTCCGTTGCAGATGCCCTGATCAAGGTCACCGGCCCCGCGCTGTCGGTGTTCGAGATCGCCTTCTTCACCACCAGCTTCTCCATCATCCCCGCCATGCTGACCAAGCGCGGCGAGCGCTGGCGGGACATGTACAAGCTCGAGCACCCCTGGCTCGTGCACCTGCGCTGCCTGACCGCCATCACCGGCACGGCCTGCGTCATGTATGCCTTCACTCATATTCCCTTTGCCGAAGTCTATTCCATCGGCTTCACGACACCGCTTTTCGTGACCCTCCTGTCGGTGCTGGTCTTGCGCGAGCATGTGGCCCTGCACCGCTGGGTCCTGCTGTTCATCAGCTTCCTGGGCGTCATACTGGTCATTCGCCCCGGCCTGCGCGCTTTGGAGCCGGGACACTTCGTCATGATGCTCGGCGCCGTGATGGGCGCCATCACCACCACCATTTTGCGCCACGTGGCGCCCAAGGAGCGCCGGGTGAGCCTGGTTGGCCTGCAGGTGCTCTATTCGGCCATCGTCAACGCCGTGCTGATGGCGCCCACCTTCGTCATTCCCAGCCCGAGCCAGTTGGCGATCCTGCTGGGCATCGGCCTGCTCGGCGGCATGGGCGGCCTCCTCATCATCCAGGCCAGCAAGCAGACACCCGCCAACCTGATTGCGCCGGTGCAGTATAGCCAGTTGATCTGGGCCATCCTGTTCGGCGCGCTCTTCTTCGGCGAGTATCCGGATTGGGTCGCCATTGTCGGCATGCTGATCGTGGTCAGCGCGGGCCTCGCCAACGTCCTCAGCGAAAAGACACCGATTCGCTGGAAGCCGCGCATCTTCTTCTTCCGCATCGGGCAATAGCAGCGGCAACCATAATGAAAACGGCCACCCGTTTGGGTGGCCATTTCAATCTTCGACCGTTCCGGCTCAGGCGATCAAGGCCTTGATGGCGGCAATCGCCTCATTGGCCTTGGCGCCATCCGGTCCGCCGCCCTGGGCCATGTCCGGGCGGCCACCGCCGCCCTGCCCGCCCAGCGCCGCGGTTGCCGACTTGATCAGCGTGCCGGCGGCAAAACGCCCGGTGAGATCGTCGGTAACACCGATGGCAACCGTGCCCTTGCCGTCCTCGCCCTTGAGCACGATGACCACGACGCCCGACCCGATGCGCTTCTTTTCCGCATCGACGACCGACTTGATGTCCTTGGCGGCAACGCCTTCGACAACGCGCCCGACAAAGGTCGTGCCGTTGACCGTTTCACTGGCCGGGCCCGCTTCACCGCCACCGCCCAGGGCCAGCTTCTGGCGGGCATCGGCCAGCGCCTTTTCCGCGCTCTTGAGCTGGTTCTGCAGGGCTTCGATGCGGTCCAGAACGTCATGGGTACCCGAACGGAGGAGACCGGCAGCCGAAGCCACGATCTGGGTATTGGCATTGCCGCGATGGCGCGCGGCATTGCCCGTCAGCGCCTCGATGCGGCGCACGCCGGCGGCCACGGCACCCTCGGACACGACCGAAACCAGGCCGATATCACCCGTCCGCTTCACATGCGTGCCGCCGCACAGTTCCACCGACCAGCCAAGGCCGTTGCCGGTGGGCTCGCCCATGGAGACGACGCGCACCTCGTCGCCGTATTTTTCGCCGAAAAGCGCGCGGGCGCCCGATTCCTTGGCTTCCTCGACACCCATGAGGCGGGTTTCGACCGGCGTATTCTGGAGGATGATGGAGTTGGCAATGTCCTCGACCTCGGCCATTTCCTGGGGCGTCATCGGCTTGGTATGGACGAAGTCGAAGCGCAGGCGGTCAGCCGAGACCATGGACCCCTTCTGGGCGACGTGATCGCCCAGCACCAGGCGCAGGGCCTCATGCAAAAGGTGGGTGGCCGAGTGATTGGCGCGGATGGACGAGCGGCGATCGTGATCGACGATCAGTTCGACCGACTGGCCGACCTTCAGCGCACCTTCGGTCACCTTCACCTTGTGGGCGAAGACGCCATGATGCTTGCCGGTGTCGAGCACGTCGGCGGCAAAGCCGTCGCCGCGGATCACACCGGTGTCGCCGACCTGGCCACCACTTTCGCCATAGAACGGGGTCTGGTTGACGACGACAATGCCCTCCTGACCCGCGTCGATCGAAGCGACTTCCGCACCATCGACCAGCAGCGCCTTGATCTCGCCCTCGGCCGTTTCGGTTTCGTAGCCGAGGAATTCGGTGGGGCCGAGCTTGTCGGCAAGGCCGTACCACACCGTATCGGTTGCCGCCTCGCCCGAGCCGGCCCAGTTCTTGCGCGCCTCGGCCTTCTGCTGGGCCATGGCGGCGTCGAAGCCGGCCTGATCAACCGAAATATTGCGAGAGCGCAGGGCATCCTGGGTCAGGTCGAGCGGAAAGCCATAGGTGTCGTAGAGCTTGAAAGCCGTGGCGCCGTCGAGCACCGCGCCCTCGCCCAGATTGGCCGTCTCCGCTTCGAGGATCTGCAGGCCCCGGCCAAGCGTCTTGAGGAAGCGCCCTTCCTCGAGACGGACGGTCTCGGCGATCATGGCCTCGCCACGACTCAGTTCCGGGTAGGCCTGGCCCATTTCGCGGACCAGGGTCGGTACCAGCTTGTAGATGGTCGGCTCGCTGGCACCCAGCAGGGTCGCATGGCGCATGGCGCGGCGCATGATCCGGCGCAGCACATAGCCGCGGCCTTCATTGGAGGGCAGCACGCCCTCGGCAATGAGGAAGCTCATCGAGCGCAGGTGATCGGCGATGACGCGCAGGCTGCGATTACCCGGGCCGTTGACGTCCGAATTGGTGGCGTGAGCGGCGGCGCCGATCAGCGCCTTGAACAGGTCGATGTCGTAATTGTCATGAACGCCCTGCATGACGGCGGAAATGCGCTCGAGGCCCATGCCCGTATCGATCGAAGGGCGCGGCAGGCCGGTGCGCGAGCCATCGGCATGCTGCTCGAACTGCATGAAGACCAGGTTCCAGATCTCGATCCAGCGGTCGCCATCTTCATCCGGCGATCCCGGAGGGCCGCCCCAGATCTTGTCGCCATGATCGTAGAAGATTTCCGAGCACGGACCACAGGGGCCCGTATCGCCCATCTGCCAGAAGTTGGACTTGGCACCGAGACGCACGATGCGGTCCTCGGAAAGACCGGCAATCTTCTTCCAGAGCGCCATGGCCTCGTCATCGTCCTGATAGACGGTGACCATGAGTTTCTCTTTCGGGAGCGCCCAGTCCTTGGTCAGCAGGTTCCAGGCCAGCTCGATCGCCTGTTCCTTGAAATAGTCGCCGAACGAGAAATTGCCCAGCATTTCGAAGAAGGTGTGGTGGCGGGCGGTGAAGCCGACATTGTCGAGGTCATTGTGCTTGCCGCCGGCGCGCACGCATTTCTGCGCCGTGGTGGCCGTTGAATAGGGGCGCTTTTCGACGCCGGTAAACACGTTCTTGAACTGCACCATGCCCGCATTGGTGAACATCAGCGTCGGGTCGTTGCGCGGCACCAGCGGGCTCGAGGCGACGGCCTCGTGGCCGTTGCGGGCAAAATAGTCGACAAAGCTCGAACGAAGGTCGTTAACGCTGGTCATGCACAGGCTTTCTTGGGCGAGGGCGCGTTTGGCCCAGAAGAAGTATTTTCCGGCGCTTTCTAGCCCGCAGGGCTTGGCCCTGTCCAGCATTGCGACAACGTCGCGAACGGCCAGGGACAAGAAAAAAGGCACCGGGAAACCGGTGCCTCATAAAGGAGCATGGGATCGGCGGGACCTACTCGTCGCTGCCGGCGGCATCATCCTCGCCACCGGCCACCAGCAGCACCTCGCCCAGAAGGCCGGAACTCTCGCGCACACCCTGCTCGATGGTGGCGGCAATCTCGGGATTGTCCTTGAGGAACTGGCGCGCATTCTCGCGGCCCTGGCCAAGGCGCTGGCTGTCCCAGGAGAACCAGGCGCCAGACTTGTCGACGATACCGGACTTGACGCCCAGGTCGAGCAACTCACCCGTCTTGGAAATGCCCTCGCCATACATGATGTCGAACTCCACCTGGCGGAACGGCGGGGCCAGCTTGTTCTTGACCACCTTCACGCGGGTCTGGTTGCCCACGATCTCCTCGC
>CBFGPB010000101.1:0-8222 GCA_965650545.1 uncultured Devosia sp.
TCATCGGGATCGTCGATGAAGATTTCGACGGCCGAGGCGCGCGGAATGCGCTCATAGGCGGCGTCGATTTCCTCGTCGCTGGCCAGCGGGTCGAGCGGCCCCATGCCAGGCTTCAAAACCTCGTCGACCATGCGGAAATAGTCCTGCGCCGGTTCGAGCGGCATATACATGTAGAAGCTGTCGAACTCGACCATGCCCAGGTTGTAGATGGCATTGACCGGGTAGGAGCGGATCTGCGGCGTCGATCCGAACGGCGTCATGGCCCCATCGGGGTTGATGATCTGCACCTGATCGCCAATGCCGACGCCCAGCTGCTGGGCCAGGCGATAACCTATGGCGACGCCCTTGCTATCGTCCCACTGGTCGAAACCGCCCTGTTCGGCCGAATTGTAGAGAAGGCTAAGCTTCTTGAGGTTCTCCTCGTCCATGCCGCGCACGGAGACGCCGGTGGAACTGAGGCCTGAGGCCAGCACCTGTCCCTCGACGAAGTAGACGGCGAAGCTGACGCCCTCGACCTGTTCGAGCGCGGCCACGGTCTCCTTGTAGTCGGTGAACTGGCTCTCGATCGGGTGCGCCGTGAAATGACCGTTGAGGCCGAGGATCTTGTCGAGGAGTTCGCCGCGGAAGCCGTTCATCACCGACATGACGACAATGAGCGTTGCCACGCCGATGGCCACGCCCACCATGGTTAGGCTGGCGATGACGGATATGAAGGCTTCCTTCCGGCGGGCGCGCAGATAGCGCCCCGCGAGCATCCATTCAAACCGGGAGAAAGGCCGGGTTGCCCGGCCTCCCGGAGCTGCGCGAGCGCTGTCGGTCAAATGTCGGTCATCCGCTGCGGTTCGATCAGGCCCTTGAGACGGGCGACCGCCTCGGTGAGCGGCAGCGTTTCGCGCTCGCCGTTCTTGCGATGCTTGATCTCGACTTCGCCCGTTTTAAGGCCGCGCGGCCCCAGGATGAGCTGGTAGGGAATGCCGACGAGATCGGCGGTGGCGAACTTGCTGCCTGCCGGCTGGTCGCGATCGTCATAGAGCATGTCGAGACCGGCGGCGGTCAGCTCGGCATAGAGCTTGTCGCAGGCGGCGTCGGTTTCGGCGTCGCCGGCCTTGAGATTGATCAGCACCGCCTCGAAGGGGGCCACGGATACCGGCCAGATGATACCGTTCTCGTCGTGGCTGGCTTCGATGATGGCGGGTACGACGCGGGTGAGGCCAATGCCATAGGAACCCATGTGGACCGTGGTTTCCTTGCCATCGGCACCGGTCACGTTGGCCTTCATGGGGGCGGAATACTTGGTGCCGAAATAGAAGATGTGGCCCACCTCGATGCCGCGGGCCGAGACGCGCTTGTCTTCGGGGACAGCCGCTTCGTATTCGGCGTGGTTCACCATTTCCTCGGTCGCGGCATAGAGCGAAGTCCAGTCGTCGACGATGGGCTTCAAGTCACCGCGGAAATCGGTGTGCTTGGCGGGAATCGGCTTGTCCAGAAGGTCACGGTGACAGAAGACGGCGCTTTCACCGGTATCGGCGAGGATGATGAATTCGTGGCTGAGGTCGCCCCCGATGGGGCCGGTATCGGCGCGCATCGGAATGGCGGTCAGGCCCATGCGGGCATAGGTGCGCAGATAGGCCACGAACATGCGCTCATAGGCCTTCACGGCTTCTTCCTTGGTGAGGTCGAAGCTGTAGGCGTCCTTCATGAGGAATTCGCGGCTGCGCATGGTGCCGAAGCGCGGGCGCACCTCGTCGCGGAACTTCCACTGGATGTGGTAGAGGTTGAGCGGCAGGTCCTTGTAGGACTTCACGTAGGTCCGGAAGATGTCGGTGATCATCTCCTCATTGGTCGGGCCATAGAGGAATTCGCGCTCGTGCCGGTCCTCGATGCGGAGCATTTCCTTGCCATAGGCGTCGTAGCGCCCCGACTCGCGCCAGAGGTCGGCCGACTGGATGGTGGGCATGAGTAGTTCGATCGCGCCGGAGCGGTTCTGCTCCTCCTCGATGATCCGCTGGACCTTCATCAGCACCTTGTAGCCGAGCGGCAGCCAGGAATAGAGGCCGGAGGCCTGCTGGCGGATCATGCCGGCCCTCAGCATCAGCCGGTGCGAGACAATCTCGGCTTCCTTGGGGACGTCGCGCAGCACCGGCAGGAAATAGCGGGAAAGGCGCATGGGAACTCCGGATGACTAAGGTGAACGCGTGACCAATGGGAATGGCAGAAGGCCGATTCAGGTCCCGCGCGCGTGTTTCGACTCGTGGGTTTCGTTGATGCCCACTCAAATCGTAACCGTCCATTCGATGCAAGCATGCAAGCTATGCAGAATCCACTTGGCAGAGCGATTTTCTGTTGTTAGGGTCCGCCCCAATAAAACAAAGGCGGCCCAAACCGCTGGACGTCGACAACGTCAAGGGAGGAGCGTTGGCAGCCGCTGAATAGCGTGCCTAAGACCAACGTATTGTCGAACAAACTCATTCAAGCGGGGCCTGGTGCCCCGCTTTTTTGTTTGAGGAACAATGCATAATGGCGAGTTCTGAAGATTTCACGCGAATAGCCATGGGTCTGGCCGGTACCGTCGCTGCGCCGCATTTCGACCGCACCGCCTTCAAGGTCAAACGCACCTATGCGACGCTCGCCGCCGATGGGCAGAGCGCCAACCTGAAGTTCACGCCGGAGGAGCAGGAATTCAAATGCCTGCTGGCTCCCGGACTGTTTGCCGCACTCGACAATGGCTGGGGACGGCAGGGCTGGACGCGCTTCGATATTGCCTTGGCCGGCGAAGGCGACATCGCCTCGGCCCTGGCTATGGCGCATGCGCATGCGGTGAGGAAGTAGCGACAGGTAGAGAGCCATTGCGCTGCATCACCATGCCCCCTCACCCGGCCCCGCGGCCGACCTCTTCCCCTGAGGGAAAGGAAAGGGCTCAGCGGTTCCAGTAGGCCTGCAATGTTTCGTTGCTGAGGCCCCAGAGCAGCAAGGCGGTCAGCGCCGCGGCGAGCACCGTGGTGATCAGGCCCTTCATGACCAGACGCGGCTTCACCGGCGCGCCGGGATCGGACCCCGCGACGATCTCCGCGCCCGTCTCGTGATGGCTGTGGCTGCCGATGGGCAGCACGGCCACGAAGGTCAGCCACCAGACAACGAAATAGACAGCGATGAGGGAACCGATTTGCATGGAGCTATGTAGCGCGACGAGAGGGTGAATGGGAAGCGGCCAACGTGTCGCGGCCCTCGCCTGCTAACCCGGTAACCGCCTGGAAACCATGAGGCGTGGCAGCAGGAGACCCGCTGAAACTCCGCTGGCGTCATGCCGTTTCTGGGGCATGTCACAGTTACCCAAGCGATACATCTTTCGGTTCATACACGTCCGATGCCCGCAGGGGTGGTCGGTACAGGACACGCTGTCGGGGCAGATGCTCGGCTTCTATTCAAGCGAGGACGATGCCGTGTCTGCGGCCCTCGTCGAAACGCGCCGACACAGCGCGTTTCGAAGCCAGGAGACCGGCGGGCAGCTCATACCGCTGGCATAGTGCCGCCCACCGCTGGCGGCAGCCCGCTAGACGCGGTGGACGAAGATCGACACGTTGGGCTTGCGGCCCCAGAAGGCGTTGACCTCGTTACGGATGGCCTTGAACAAGGCCGAGTTCAACACTTCGGTATCGCTGCGGCGCTTGGCGGGCATGGACTTGATGACGCCGGCAATGGTGTCCTCGATGAGATCGGTCACCGACTCGTCGTCGGTCTCGGGCAGGCCCTCGATCATCATGTCGGGGCCGGAAACGACCTGACCGCCCGCATTGACGCAGAGGCTGACCACGATCATGCCGCCGAAGGACAGGCGCCGACGGCCCTTAACGCCGCTTTCCTCAGGCGTGCAGAGCACAAGACCATCCAGATAGAGCTCGCCGGTCCGCACTTCGGCCGGATAGGCCATTGGCTCAGGGAAGAGCCGCACCATGTCGCCATTGCGCGCTTCGCAGACATTGGGAATGCCCTCCTCGCGGCCCAGCTTGGCGTGCGCGAGCAAATGGACCGCCTCGCCGTGGACCGGCACCAGGACTTCGGGCTTCACCCAGGAGTAAAGCTTACGCAGTTCGCCGCGCCGCGGGTGGCCGGTGACATGTACCAGGGCGTCACCGGCAGTGATGACCTCAACGCCCTTGTCGATCAGCAGGTTCTGGATGTCGATGACTTCGCGTTCATTGCCCGGAATGGCCCAGGACGAGAAGATCATGCGGTCGCCGGCATTGAGATCGATGACCGGATGGTCGCCGCGCGCAATGCGGGCAATTGCGGCCCGGGCCTCGCCCTGGCTGCCGGTACAGATCAACACGCATTTGTCGCGCGGAACAGATTTGTAGGCGTCCTGGTCGTGCCAGGCCGGCAGGCCCTCGAGCATGCCCAGTTCGTTGGCAATGCCCATGATGCGATGCAGCGAACGGCCGGAAAGAACCACCTGACGGCCGGCCTTGTGCGCCGCACGAATGATGGAGACCACCCGCCCGACATTGGAGGCGAAGGTGGTGACCGCGACGCGATGGGGCGCGTCAGCGATGAGCTTGGCGAGATTGTCGCCGATTTCCTGCTCGCTCGGGCTTTCGCCGTCCTTCATGGCATTGGTGCTGTCGCAGATCAGCGCCAGCGGCAGTGACGTATCTTCGCCGATCTTCTGCAGGCGCTCGACATTGGTCGGCGCGCTCATGACAGGCGTGGGATCGAGTTTCCAGTCGCCGGTGTGCAGCGCACGGCCAATCGGCGTGGTGATCAGCAGGGCGTTCGATTCCGGGATCGAATGCGCAACGTTTATCGGCTCGATGGTGAAGGGGCCGACCGTGAAGGCCTTGCCCGGGCGCATGATGGTGACGTCGACATTTTCGACAATGCCATCCCCTGCCCGCTTGGCGGCCAGCATGGCGGCGGTGAAGGGCGTGGCGTAGACGGGCTTGTCGAAGACGGGCCAGAGGTCGAGCACGGCGCCGTAGTGGTCTTCGTGGCTGTGCGTGAGGATCAGTGCCAGCACATCATCGGCATTTTCCTCGAGAAATTCGGGGTTGGCCATGATGAGCTCGATGCCCGGCAGGTCGGGACCGCCGAAGCTGACACCGCAATCGACCACGATCCATTTGCGCTTGTGCGCCGGACCGAAGCCATAGGCGGCCATGTTCATGCCAATTTCGCCGACGCCGCCAAGCGGCACAAAGACGAGTTCATCCCTTTGGTTCTTAGCCATGGGTTTTCTTATTCCTTTATCTGGGCGGACGCCGGGCGATCTCAGGTCGCCGGTCGCCTGCCCTTGAGTTGTGGTCAGCTTCGGGCGCTGGCCGTTGCCCCAAAATGCACATCGCCTGCGGTGATCGGATGCCGCGCGCCATCGTCGTCGCGGATGATCAATCGACCGGCAGAATCGATGGTTTCAAAAATGCCCCGGCGCACGACGCCGTCCTGGGTAATGGCCACTGGCGCGCCGATGCCAGCAGCAGAGCCGCGCCAGCGGTCGAGGATGGCCGCAACGCCGTAGCCGTCATTCCAGAGACCGAAGGCTTCGACCCAGGCATCGGACAGCGCTTCGAACACGTCTTCCGCCGTCCGCTCGACGCCGAGGGCCTTCAATGAGGTTGCCGGATAGGGCACGCCCTCGGGCGCCGCAACAACATTGACGCCGATGCCGACGATGATGCCGTGACGGCCGCTGGGCGTCTTGGCCGCTTCGAGCAGGATGCCCGCAAGCTTTGCGCCGTCCGCCAGGACATCATTGGGCCATTTGAGCGCGATGCGGGACCGGCCGTCGGCGCCGTCTGCCCCATCGATGCCGACGCGAACCATGCCCTTGGGCAGGATCGCGGACAGGGCAGCATTGAGGGCTACGCCGGCCACGAAGCCCAGCGTGGCAATGGTTTCTGGCGAAGCCTCGGGCACGATCAGCAAGCTGGCCGCGAGGTTGCCGGGAGGACTGTGCCACTCCCTGCCCCGCCGTCCGCGTCCGGCCGTCTGCTGCAGGGCGGCAAACCAGATGCCGCCAGGATCGCCCGCTGCAGCGGCGGCGAGCGCCTCGCTATTGGTCGAGCCGATGGTGTCAAAGCCCGCAAGCCGGTAACCGGCGTCGCGGGCCTTCGACCCTAGGGCAAACTGTGCCACCTAGAACAGGCTTCCTGCGGCAGTCTGAGCCCAGGAGGCGAGCGGACTGCCAACAGTGAAATAGTAGGTGACGACGAGGAAACCGCTGACACCCATGATGATGTTGAGTTCGCCCGGGACCGCCGCGAAGCTGGCCTTGGGCTCGTCGAAGAACATCACCTTGACCACGCGCAGGTAGTAGAAGGCGCTGACCGCGGAGGCCAGGACGCCGATCACCGAGAGCACGTAGAGGTTTGCCTCGATGGCTGCCAGGAACACGTGCCACTTGGCGAAGAACCCGGCCAGCGGCGGCAAGCCGATGAGCGAGAACATCAGGATGGCCATGACGGCTGCCACGAAGGGGCGGCTCTGGGCCGCACCGGCCAGGTCATCCACGGTCTCGACATAGCCGGCTTCCGTGCGGAACGAGAGCAGGCAGGCGAAGATGCCGACGGTCATGGCCACATAGATGGCCATGTAGATGGCAACGCCTTCGACACCCACCTGCGTGCCCGAGGAGAGGCCGACCAGGGCGAAGCCGACATGGCCGATCGACGAATAGGCGATGAGTCGCTTGAGAGAACGCTGGCCGATGGCGGCGAAAGCTGCCAGCA
Source organism: uncultured Devosia sp. (assembly GCA_965650545.1). Classification (GTDB taxonomy): domain Bacteria; phylum Pseudomonadota; class Alphaproteobacteria; order Rhizobiales; family Devosiaceae; genus Devosia. Next base: position 6,723 of record CBFGPB010000101.1, read on the forward strand.
CCATAGAGGCGATGGACAGGAAGATGACGATCTGCTGCCAGTCGCTGGTGATGGGCGCAAAGGTGTCCATGACCAGGCGGATCATCAGCGTCATCGCCGCAACCTTGGGGGCCATGGCGAAGAAGGCGGTGACCGGGGTCGGCGCGCCTTCATAGACGTCGGGCGTCCACATGTGGAACGGCACGGCGGAGATCTTGAAGGCGACACCCGCAAGCAGGAAGACCACGCCGAAGATCAGGCCAATGGAGCGGCCCTCATTGGCGATGGCAACGACGATGTCCTGCAGATTGGTGTGGCCGGTGAAGCCGTAGATGAGCGAAGCGCCATAGAGCAGCAGGCCCGAGGACAGGGCGCCCAGCACGAAGTATTTCAGGCCCGCTTCCGACGCCCGTGCGTCATCGCGCTTGATGGCGGCCATGACGTAGAGCGAGAGCGACTGCAGTTCGAGGCCGACATAGAGGCTCATCAGGTCATTGGCCGAAACCATGACCATCATGCCCAGCGTCGCGAGCAGCGCCAGGATGGAATACTCGTATTTGTGGACGCCGTTTTCCTCGGCATTGGAGAGGCTGAGGATCAGCGCCAGGCCGGCGCCGCCGATGACCAGCATCTTCATGAAGCGGCCAAAGCTGTCGGCGATGAAGAGGCCATTGAAGACCACGCCATCAGCCGGCTGCAGCAGCACGACAAGGCCCGAGGCGACCAGCAGGCCAACCGAAAGCCACGTGATCAGGACGGAACGTTCCTTGTTGATCACCACGCCGAGGACCAAGAGGACGAGTACGCCCAGCGCCATCAGGATTTCCGGATAGGCGGGAGCCAGGCTCGCGAAATCGGTAACGTCAGAGTTCACTTGAGGCTCCTAATGCGCAGCAGGCTCGGCCGCGTGCTCTTCTGCGGCCGGCTGTTCCGCGCCTTCGGCAGGCGCGACATATTCGAGGGGGGCGCGTTCATCGGCAAGATCCACGGCCGGGTTCCGGCCAAGGGTCTCGGAATAGTGCGCGACCAGATTGTCGACGGCGGCAGCCGTCGTATCGAGGATCGGGGCGGGATAGAAGCCGAAGACCACGGTCAGCACGACGAGCGGATAGAGTACCACTTTCTCGCGCAGGTTGAGGTCGAGGATGCCCTTCAGACTGTCCTTCGTCAGTGCGCCGAAGATCACGCGGCGGTAGAGCCAGAGGGCATAGCCGGCCGAGAAGATCACGCCGAAGGCGGCGCCGAAGGCCACCCAGGTATTGACCTGGAAGACGCCGATCATGGTGAGGAACTCGCCCACGAAACCCGACGTGCCCGGCAGGCCGACATTGGCCATGGTGAAGACCATGAAGGCGAAGGCATATTGCGGCATGCGCTCGACGAGGCCGCCATAGGCGGAAATCTCGCGGGTATGCATGCGGTCATAGATCACGCCGACGCAGAGGAAGAGCGCGCCCGAGACGATACCGTGGCTGATCATCTGGAACATGGCGCCCTGGATGCCCAGCGCATTGCCCGCGA
>CBFGPB010000102.1:0-8148 GCA_965650545.1 uncultured Devosia sp.
CCCCCAGATTCGTAGTCTGGTGCTCTATCCAGCTGAGCTACGGGCGCGCAGGCCGACTATGCGGCGGGCTTTGTGGACCGGTGCATTCGCTGCTTCCGATCAAAGCGGGGCAACCCATACATGGGCGCCAGAGCCATTGCAAGCGTGTCGAGACGATTTTTGTGAAAGCGTCATGTCGCTGCGGGGCGATGCGGCAGGGTGATGTCGAAGCGCGTCCCGCGATCCGCCTCCACCAGGGCCAGGGTACCCCCGTGGGCCTCGACGATTTCCCGAGCTATGGCAAGACCAAGGCCCGTTCCACCGGACCGCACGGAACCTTCGAAAGCCACGAAAAGGTTCTTGCGTGCCCGCTCCGGCAGGCCGGGACCATTGTCGATGACAGAAATCACGGTGCGGTCGGCATGGCGCGCAGCGCTCACGACGACCCCCGGCTCGCTCAGCTCCGGGCCGCCCGACTCCAGCGCCTCGCGGGCATTCTTGATCAGGTTGACCAGCACGCGTCCCATCTGGCCAGCATCGACATCGACAACGAGCGCCTCGTCGACGTCATTGCGAAAAGCGATCAGGGGATTGCCGGAGGCTTTCGCCTCAAACGCCGCGTCGTCCACCAGGCCCTTGAGGGAGACGCTGGCAAAGCGCGGCACAGCGGAGGTCTCCCGTCCGTAGTCAAGCACAGATTGGGCAAAGCCGATGGCCCGGTCGAGCGTGTTCACCAATCGCGGGGCCAGGCGCTGCACCTTGGGATCGTCAAGGGTTGCCACCTGGTCGGAGAGCAGTTGCGCCGATGTCAGCGTATTGCGCAGGTCATGGTTGATCTTGGCGACCGCCAGGCCAAGATCGGCCAGATGCCGCCTTTGGCGCAGCATGGAGAAGAGGTCGCTCTCCATCTCGGCCAGTTCGCGCTCGAGAATACCGATTTCGTCGCGCCGCGTCGTAGGGTCGAGAATCAGAGCCGCATTCTCCGGAGCCTTGCGGAAGGCGAGCATATTGCCGGTCATCCGCAGGACCGGATCGATGAACAGGCGGCTGACCAGAACGTAGAGGACGAAAGCGGTGACCGCGGCGATGCCGAGCGACACCAAGGCGATGGAGCGCGAATAGTCGAGCATATCGCGCCGCAAGGGCGCCTCGGGCATCAGGAGTTCGACGAGGCTTTCCTCCATGTCGCCGGTTCCAACGACGCGAAGCGTTCGCCCAGGGCCGGCAAACAACGTGTCGAGCGCACCCAGAACCTGGCTGGGCAAGTCGCGCAACCGAAGGTCGGCCGTCACCACTTCGTCGGGCATCACCGGATTGGCCAGTTCAATCATCTGGCTCTGGCCTTCGCGCCGATAGACGATGGCATTGGCGCCGGCCGAATTGAGAAGCCTGTCCGTCAATTCCTGCGGCAGGGCCATCACGTCGGGCACGGCGTCGAGTACGCGGGCCGCCACCACGCCGACGCGCAGCCGGTCCTCGAGCCAGGTTGAGCGAAAACTGGCGAGCGAGGGCAGATAGACCACGATCTCGACGAGCAGGATGACGCCGATGATCGTGGCGATCAACTTGCTTGAAAGGCCGGAGAACCGGCCGGTCATGACGCTGGGCAGGTCTTTCATCGCCCCGATCCTATGTCCTTCGCCCCCCGGCGTCAGGATGTATCTTGTCCCGTATCAACGGCGCAGCAAGCGCTTGAGCTCGCCGCGGCGCCTGGCAAAGGAAGATACGCTGCGGCTGGCCAATCGGTTTTCGCCCAGCGCCGCAAGACTCGCCATCAGGCTGGGATACGGCAGCGGCAGGTCGGCCAGCGCGTCCAGGGGCATCCCTTGGTCCATGGCCAGCGCCAGGACACCGGCCAGCTCCGCGGCCCCTGGGCCGACGAGGCTGGCGCCGACGATCTGCCCTTTGGGATTGGTCACGACCTTGATGAGCCCGCCCTCGCGCCCCTGGGCCCGGACCAAGTCGTTCTCGGCGAGGTTCACGCGATGAATGCCATGCCCAGACGCCAGCTTGCCCTCGTTCTCCGGAAGGCGACCAAGCTGGGCAAGCGCGGGATCACAAAGCACGAGGCGCGGCATAGCGCCGGGCCGGTGCCGCGGCGCGCCTTGAATCAGCGTGTCGACGACCGACCGGCCATGCGACAGGGCGTATTGCCACTGATCGATCCCGGCAGCCACCCCGACCACGCGGACCCGGCCATTGCTGGTCTGTCCCAATGCGTTGACAGCATAGCGGCCCGCCTGACCCCGCACCGGCCGCAATCGCGCCGCCTCGAGTCCAAGGCTCTCAAGCCGAGGGACCTGACCCTGGGAAACCAGGATATGGGACAGATCCAGCGCTTCCACCTCGCCGCTGCCCAGGGTGACCGTTGCTCCCACACCCTGCGAACGCGGTTGCAGGGCATCGACCCTGGCCCCGTCGAGGACGCGCACGCCGTCCTCCGCGAGGGCCTGCATCAGGATGCTGGCCGTTTCGATGTCAAAACCGGCCAGAGCCCAACCTTGGGGCACCAGCGTCACTTCCGAACCGAAGCGCGCGAAAATCTGTGCCATGGCCATGGCCTCTGGATCCGCGCCGATGACGAGCAGGTGCGTCAGCTTGCGGGGACTGTCCAAAATGGACTCAGGAGTGAAGTAGCTGGCCTCCTCTAGCCCCTGTATTGCAGGGATGGCCGGATCGCCGCCAACTGCAAGAATGATCGCCTGCGGCCGAATCTGCCGGTCGCCGACCGCCAGCGTGGCCGCATCGACAAAACGCGTCTCTCCGGTCACGACCTCGATCCCCAGCGCCGCCAGGCGCTCGTGGCTGTCGAGCGGTGCCCGCGCGGCGGCGACCTTCAGGGCCCGCTCCCGCACTGCCTTCATTGAAGTCTTTGGATCCGCAGCGCCCAGTCCTAACCGGGACGCCGTCCGCATGTCCGCGGCAACAGCAGCGCTGGCAGCCAGGGCCGCCACATGCAAGGCTCGCTGCGGCCCGTCAAAGGGTTCGGCAAAGCCCCGATCGACCAGCATGACGCGGGCTCCCAGCCGTCGTGCATATTGTGCCAGGGCAATTCCCAGAGCCCCCGCACCGACAATACAGAGCTCGGGTCGTGATAACTCAGCCATATCCGCCATGGGGCCAGAACCAATGCTGCTCTTATGCGGGCGAACGGGCGGCTTGACAACTCTCTCCACAAGCGCGTTCCAGGCGCCAAGGCGCGTTGACTTGAGAGACGCTTTTCCCTATAGACGCCACCAACCCGGAAGACGGTGCGTCTGTCAGCCGTCGCCACTTTCTGCTTTCAAGCAGCACCAAACAAGAGGAACCGTGCGCTCGCGCGGTCTGATGTCATGAAGCGTACATACCAGCCCTCCAAGCTCGTGCGTGCCCGTCGTCACGGTTTCCGTGCGCGTATGGCAACCAAGGACGGCCGCGCGATTCTCAATCGTCGCCGCGCCCTTGGCCGCAAGAAGCTCTCGGCCTAAGGGATTCCTGGCCGGATGACGGCCGATCTTTCCCAGCCGAAAGCGATACTGCGCCGTCTCAAGCGGCGCTCGCAGTTTTTGAGAGCCGCCCGGGGCAATCGCGCCGGGCGCTCTGCGTTTGGGCTGCAGGCCATTGCCAGCGCCGAAACCGAGCCGGGCGTCGGCTTCACGGTCACAAAGAAGGTCGGCAATTCTCCGGAACGAAACCGCATGAAGCGCCGCCTGCGCGCCGCTGCGGCAGCTTGTGCGCGTGACTTTGTGCCCGGACATGACTATGTCCTTCTGGCGCGGCGCGAAGCCCTGAGCCAGCCGTTCGAAAAGATGGTAGCCGATCTTTCCAGTCTGATCGCTCGTGTGCATGACACAAAGTCAGGCGAAAATCGCAATACTCCCGGCCGCGGCCAACGGAAACCGAGACCATGAATTCTGACAATCGCAATGTCATCCTCGCCGTCGTGCTCAGCATGATCGTGCTGTTCGGTTGGCAGTTCTTCATTGCCGGACCGCAACTGGAACAGGCGCAGCGCCAGGCAGAGATCGCCGCCCAGCAGCAGGCGGAGGCCGAACAACTGGCGGTGCCGGCGACCAATTCCGATGGTTCGGCGGCCGCCCCGGCTGCGGACGCGCCGCTTGCCTTTGCCGACCGTGACACCGCCCTGGCCGCCACCAATCGCGTCAAGATTTCCACGGCCGACCTCGAAGGCTCGATCAACCTCACCGGCGCGCGCATCGACGACCTGCAGCTCAAGCAGTATCGCGAGACCGTCGATCCGGACTCTGCGATTATCACGCTGCTCAAGCCGGCCGGTCTCGGCGACGCCTATTTCATCGAGCAGGGCTGGGCCGCGGCTTCGGGCGCCACCGTCACACTGCCCGGCAGCCAGAGCGTCTGGACGGTCGAAGGCGACAATGCCACGCTGACCGCGCAAACGCCGGTAACGCTGCGCTTCGACAATGGTGAGGGCCTGATTTTCCGCCGCACCTTTGCGGTCGACGAATTCTATCTCTTCACCGTCACCCAGACCGTCGAAAACACCGGCACAGGCGACGTGGCCCTGTTCCCCTATTCGCGCGTTGTCCGCCACGGCAACCCGAAGGTGCAGAACTTCTTCATCCAGCACGAAGGCCCGATCGGTGTGCTGGGTTCGAACAATTATGTCGCCCGCAAGTATGCCGACCTTGCCAACGAGAAGCAGGTCGATTTCTCCTCGACAACCGGCTGGCTCGGCATTGCCGACAAGTATTGGGCGACTGCCGTGCTGCCCAAGGCCGGCACGACGATCAATGCGCGCTTTGCCTATAGCCAGACCAATGGCACCAACGTCTATCAGACCAATTATGTCGAGACGCAGCCGGTCATGGTGCCTGCCGGAGGCACGGTCAGCCACGAAGCCTATGTCTTTGCCGGCGCCAAGGAAGACCGCGTCATCAATTCCTACCAGCAGACCTACGGTTTCGATCGCCTGGAACTGCTGATCGACTGGGGCTGGTTCCACTTCCTGACCAAGCCGATGCACTGGCTGCTGGTCACCCTCTACGGCATCCTCGGCAATTTCGGCCTCGCCGTGCTGGCGGTGACCGTCATCGTCAAGGCTCTCTTCTTCCCGCTGGCCAACCGCTCCTACGCCTCCATGGCTGCCATGCGCCGCGTCCAGCCGGAAATGAAGGCCATTCAGGAACGCCTCAAGGACGACCGCGCTGCCCAGCAGCAGGCGATGATGGAGCTATACCGCAAGGAGAAGATCAACCCGCTCTCAGGTTGCTGGCCGATCCTTATCCAGATCCCGGTCTTCTTCGCGCTCTACACCGTCATCTTCATCTCGCTCGAAATGCGCCATGCGCCGTTCTTCGGCTGGATTCAGGATTTGGCGGCACCCGATCCGACCAACATCTTCACACTCTTCGGTCTCATTCCGTGGAACCCCACGGCCCTGCCCGTCCTCGGCTCGTTCCTGCATCTGGGCATCTGGCCGGTCATCATGGGCATCACCATGTGGGTGCAGATGCGCCTCAACCCGCCGCCGCCGGATCCGACCCAGGCCGCCATCTTCAACTGGATGCCGGTGATCTTCACCTTCATGCTGGGCACGTTCCCGGCGGGTCTGGTGATCTACTGGGCCTGGAACAACACGCTCTCGATCGCCCAGCAGTGGTTCATCATGAAGCGCCATGGCGTCGAGGTGAACCTGCTCGGCAATATCGTCGACACGTTCCGCCGCAAGCCCAAGCCGGCCGAATCCAGCAAGAGTTAAGCTGGATCGCAGCAAACTATCTGGGCCCGCCGGAACACCGGTGGGCCTCTCCTTTTCAAGGGTCATGACATGACGCAGCCCGACTACCCACCCGACATCATCGAACGCGGCCGCCTGATGTTCGCGCGCCCCTTCGTCTTCGTGAAGGGTTGCGTCAAGCTGGCCGACCTGCCGCCCATGGACCGGGTCGAGATCGCCTTTGCCGGCCGCTCCAATGTGGGTAAGTCGAGCCTGATCAACGCCCTCTGCGGCACGTCGGGTCTGGCCCGCACGTCGAACACGCCCGGGCGGACCCAGGAACTCAACATCTTCGAGAGCCAGAGCGAGAACCTGCGCATCGTCGACATGCCCGGCTATGGCTATGCCAAGGCACCTGAGCCCAAGGTGAAGGCCTGGACAGCCCTCATCCATCAATACCTCACCGGTCGCGCCACGCTTCGCCGCGTCTATGTTCTGGTCGATAGCCGCCATGGCCCCAAGGACAACGACCTGTCGGTCATGAACGAACTCGACCGTGCCGCAGTGAGCTATCAGGTCGTCCTCACCAAGATCGACAAGCCTTCAGCCAAGGAGCTCGAAGCCAATATCGCCAGGACCCACGCCACCATCGCCAAGCGTCCGGCCGCCCACCCCGACGTCATCCTGACATCGAGCGAAAAGGGTGAAGGCCTCACCCAGCTGCGGTCCGAGATCACGCTCCTGCTGGAGAGCTGAGGAAGTCGGACAGAAGAAAGGGCGCCCGCAGGCGCCCTCTTTGTCGGCGATCCCAGAATGGTTCAGGCGGCGCGACGCCGGCCCGTCGGCTGGCCAGAACTATCCCCGATAGTGAAGACCGCAACGATCCGGTCCAGCTCGCCGGCCTGCGCCTCGGTCTGCTCGATGGCGGCATTGGTCTGTTCCACAAGGGCTGCGTTGTGCTGGGTGATCTCATCCATCTGCCGCACAGCGACATTGACCTCGTCAATGGCAACCGCCTGCTGCCGCCCGGCCGAAGCGATCTCGCCGATCAGCTTGGCGCTCTCGGTCACCGAGCTGTGGAGCGCCGTGATGCGCTCACCGATCTGCAGCACGACCTGCGTCCCCGCCTTGACCTCGCCCACCGAGAGATCGATCAACTGCTTGATCTCCGACGACGCTTCGGCAGCGCTCTGCGCCAGCCGACGCACCTCGACCGCCACGACGGCAAAGCCCTTGCCGGCCTCTCCTGCCCGGGCCGCTTCCACCGAAGCGTTGAGCGCCAATAGGTTGGTCTGGAAGGCGATGTCGTCGATCAGCCCGATAATGTTGGAGATCTTGGCCGAGGAGGCCGAAATCTTCTCCATGGCGGCCTTGGCCGCCTCCATCGCCGAGCCGCTTTCGACGGCGATCCGCGAAGCCGAGCCCACCGTCTTGTCCGCTTCCACTGCCCGGGCGGCATTGGCGCCCACCGTGGTCGACAGTTTTTCGACCGTCGCCGAAGTCTGTTCCACCATGGCCGCCTGCCGGCTGGTGCGCTCGCTGAGGTCATTGGACCCGGCAAGGATTTCGCCGGTCGCCGTCTTGAGCCGACGCGACGTTTCCTGCAATTCGCCCATGACGCGCGACAGCCGGTCGGCCACGGCATTGGTATTGTCGCGCAGTTCGGCAAAGGCGCCTGCAAAATCGCCCGTTACGCGATGGCTGAGATCGGCCCGGGCCAGACCCGACAGGACCCGTCCGGTGGCGGTCAACCCGGCGTCGAGCGCTGAAAGGAGAGCGTTGACTTCGAGGGCCAGTTGCCGAAGTTCGGCTTGTTCATAGTTGCTCTCGATACGCCGCGCCAGGTCACCCTGCATCACCGCCTGCAGCGTTGCCCGCAGGTCGTCGGTCAAGCGGTCCGAGGCGCGACGCCGCCGGCCGTCCTCGACGCCGCGCTGCCGTTCGCTTTCCTCCATCGCCGCCTGCTGGACCAGGGCATCGCGAAAGCGCCCGAAGGCATCGAACATCACGGTCAGCTCATCCTGAGCCTTCTGCGCAGGGATCGCGACGTCGGTCTGCCCAGCAGTCAGTGCGGCTGTGATCTTGACGAGTTGGTCAAGGCGCCGTGCCACCACCGTCCGGAACAACAGGAAGACCGTGATACACCCCCCTGCAGCCGCCATCCCTGCCGCCATCAGCGGCGCGATGATCGCCATATTGCCTTCCGCCAGTAGCTGGGTGAGCCCGACCGCGCCAAAGCCGACGACCATTATGCCGAAGATCAGGAAGACGAGGACGAGTTTGTGGGTGACCGAGAGTTGACCGAAGCGGTGCATGGAAGTGCCTGATGCCAAAGACCTTGTTGGGCCTGGAGCATTCACCAGCCATGGTTAATGCCGGCTTTATTTGGCCTCTGCCGCATCCATCATGAACCGCGCTATATAGCCGCTCAGCCGACCGCTATCCGAGGGTTGAGCAAACGAGGCCATGGCAGCATCCACCGTGGCGTCATC
>CBFGPB010000103.1:0-8080 GCA_965650545.1 uncultured Devosia sp.
ATCACGCCGGCGGGATGACGCCTTCGACATACCAGTCCATGCTGAGCAGTTCGGCATCGGTCATGGTCACGCCGGCGGGCACCTTCTCGGCGCCGGTATGGTCATTGATCGGGCCGGTGAAGATGTTGAACGAGCCGTCGATCTGGCCGTTCTTGACCGCTTCGGCAGCGGCCACGACGTCTTCCGGAACCTTGGGACCATAGGGCCCGATCTGCACTTCGCCTTCCTTGAGACCCGGCCAGCGGTCACCGGACTCCCAGGTGCCGTCGATCACCGCCTGGGCGGCGTTGACATAGTGCGGACCCCAGTTGTCGATGATCGAGGTCAGCTGGGCATTCGGGGCGAAAGCCGACATGTCGGCACCCTGGCCGAAACCGCCGACAATGCCGCGTTCCTCGGCAACCTGCAGGGCAGCCGGTCCGTCGGTGTGCTGGGCGATCACGTCGATGCCCTGGTCGATCATGGCGCGGGCGGCGTCGGCTTCCTTGGCCGGGTCGTTCCAGGTCGAGATATAGACCGGGGTGATGGTGAAGTCGGGGTTCACCTTGCGGGCGGCCAGCACGAAGGCGTTGATGCCCATCACCACTTCCGGGATCGGGAACGAGCCGATATAGCCCGCCTTGCCGGTCTTGGACATGTGGCCGGCAATGGTGCCGCAAACGGCACGGCCTTCATGGAAGCGGGCATTGTAGGTGGCCACGTTGGCCGAGCGCTGGTAGCCGGTGGCGTGCTCGAACTTCACGTCGGGGAACTGCTCGGCAACCTTGATGACATAGTCGCCATAGCCGAAGCTGGTGGCGAAGATCAGCTTGTGGCCGGACTGGGCCAGTTCACGCAGCACGCGTTCGCAGTCCGGGCCTTCCGGCACGTTCTCGACAATGGTCGGCTCGGCGACGAGATCGCCCAGCGTGTCCTTCATGTACTTGGCGCCGGTAGCATGGCCGAAGTTCCAGCCATTGTCGTTCGGCGTGCCGATCAGCATGAAGCCGACCTTGAGCGGTTCGGACTGGGCGAAGGCCTTCGAACCGAGCAACGGCAGTGCTGCGGCCGCTGCACCGGCCTTGAGCAGATTTCGACGATTGAGAGTCATTGGTTTTTCTCCTGGATGACGGGTTTTTCTTGATTGAAGTGTAATGGTACGAGCGGCAAACATCGAGGCTGAGCCGAAAATCCTGAAGCGCGAGAACCGGACCGGAGCGTACGCTTGTACGTGAGGACCGGAAGCGGAGCGCTTCTGGATTTGCAGGCCAGCATCGTTGTTTGAGGCCGAACCATTGGCGGCCTCAATTGGACGGCAAAAACGGCCTGCCGAGACAGGCCGGAGCATTGGTGGAAGCGTCCCGGCGCAAAGATATCAGCACCAGCACCACGACGGTGGCAAGATAGGGCATGGCCGACCAGAGCTCGGCCGGGATGACCGACAGCGGCCCGCCGCTGGCCTTGGCATAGAGCTCCATGGTCATGACCAGCCCGAAGAGATAGGCGCCGGCCAGAAGGCGCAGCGGGCGCCAGGAGGCAAAGACCACGAGCGCCACCGCAATCCAGCCGCGGCCCGCCGTCATCCGGTCGGCCCATTGCGGCGTCAGCAGCAGCGGGAAACAGGCGCCGGCAATGCCGGCCATGGCGCCGCCGAACATCACCGCCATGTAGCGCACACCGACAACCGAATAGCCGATGGAATGGGCCGAAAGGTCGTTCTCGCCCACGGCGCGCAGGATGAGGCCCGCCCGCGTCTTCTTGAGGAACCACCAGACCGCAGCCACCAGCGCCAGCGAGAAATAGACGAGCGCCGAGTAACCGAAGAGCACCCGCCAGATCGGATGGGTTGCCAGTTCCGCCGGGAAAAGCGGCCCCAGCAGCGTCACCGGCCGCGCCGAATAGCCCTGCCCGGCCAGCGCCGAAAAGCCGGTGCCGAAAATGGTGAGCGCGAGGCCTGTCGCCGTCTGGTTGGCCGAAAGGCTGAGCGTGAGGAAGCCGAAGATCAGCGAGGTGGCGACACCCGCGGCCGCGGCCACGAGGATGGCGAGGTAGTGGTTGCCGGTGGTGAACAGCACCACGAAGGCAGTGATGGCGCCGACCAGCATCATGCCTTCGACGCCAAGGTTGAGCACGCCGGACTTTTCCACCACAAGTTCGCCCATGGCGGCGATCAGGATCGGCGTCGAGGCGCCGACCACGGTGACGATGATGGCGATGATGAGTTCGACACTCATGCGCGCGCCTCCCCTTGCGGCACGACCCGCTTCAACCGGTAACGCACCAGGATGTCACCGGCGAGTAGGAAGAACAGCATCATGGCCTGGAAGACGCCGGTGGCCGAACTTGAAAGGCCGATCGAGGTCTGCGCCACTTCGCCCCCCACAAAGGTAATGGCCATGACGATGCCGGCAAAGATCACGCCCAGCGGATTGAGCCGGCCGAGGAAGGCCACGATGATTGCGGTAAAGCCGTAATTGGTCGGAAAGCCGGGCACCATGCGCTGGAACGGCCCAGCCACTTCAAGCATGCCCGCCAGACCCGCGAGGCCACCCGAGACCAGCAGCGCCAGCCAGATGGTCTTGTTCTCCGAAAAGCCGCCATAACGCGCCGCATGCGGTGCCGCGCCCACCACCCGCATCTGGTAGCCAAAGACCGAGCGGGACATGATGAACCAGGCGATCAGTGCCACCACAATGGCAATGGGCACGCCGGCATGGACGATGGTGCCGGGAATGATGTTGGGCAGCAGGGCCTCGCTGGCAAATCGCCGCGTCTGCGGAAAGCCCATGCCCATGGGGTCCTTCCACGGAGCGCGGACGAGATAGTAGATGAGTTGCACCGAAGCATAGGTGAGCATCAGCGACGTCAGGATCTCGTTGACGTTGAGGCGGGTCCGCAGCAGCGCCGGAATGGCGGCATAGGCCATACCGCCGGCGACACCGGCCAGCAGCATTGCCGGCAGGGTCCACCAGCCGCCGGCGCCATGGCTGGCCAGCGCCACCCAGGTCGCGGCGAGGCCACCCATGATATATTGGCCTTCGGCCCCGATGTTCCAGACATTGGCGCGATAGGCGATGGAGAGGCCCACCCCGATGATGATCAGCGGCGCGGCCTTGACCCCCAGGTCCTGCCACTTGAACGAATTGGTCAGCGGCGTGAGGAAGATTTCCCGCACCGCCCCGATGCCGTCATAGCCGATCAGCGAGAAGATGATGGCGCCCACCACCATGGTCAGCACCACCGCCGCCACCGGCGTCGCGTAGAGCATGACGCGCGAAGGCTCGCGGCGCTTTTCGAGGCGAAATTGCATCATGCTGCCTCCGCCCCATGCACGCCGCCCATCAGGAGGCCGATCTCCTCGACGCTGAAATCCTTGACCGGCCGCGCCTCGCTCAACCGCCCCATATTGATCACCGCCAGCGTATCCGAAAGGGCCCGCAATTCGTCGAGGTCCTGGCTGATCACCACGATGGCCGATCCGGCGGCGGCCAGGTCCACCAGCGCCTGATGGATCGCCGCCGCCGCGCCCGCATCGACGCCCCAGGTCGGCTGGCTGACCACCAGCACGCTGGGCTTTTGCAGGATTTCCCGCCCCATGATGTATTTCTGGAGGTTCCCGCCCGACAGCGATCCCGCCGTCGAGGCCGGTCCCAGCGTTTTGACGGCGAAGTCGGCGATCACCTTGCCCGTGTAGGTTCTGGCCGCGCCCGAATTGATCAGCCCCATCACCACCATGCCGAGCCGGTCACGCGCCGTCAGCACCGAATTGTCGCTGAGCGTGAAGTCGCCGACCGCGGCATGGCCGTTGCGCTCCTCGGGAACGGCGCACAAGCCATGCCGCCGCCGCTCGGTCGTGTCCATGTGGCCTATGCCCTTGCCGTCGATGGCAATGGCGTCCCGGTCCTCGCTGCGGATTTCGCCCGACAGGGCGTCGAGCAGCGCGTTCTGACCATTGCCGGCCACCCCGGCAATGCCCAGGATCTCGCCTGCCCGCACAGTGAAGCTCACGTCATTGACCGGAACGTCAAAATGACCGGCCCTTTGTGTTGACAGCCTGTTAACAAATAGCTTGGTTTCGCCGAAGCTCCGACCCGCCGGCTTGACGATATCCTTTAGCCCCGCGCCGATCATTTTCTCGGCCATGGAGCGGCTGGTTTCCTGTTTCGGATCGCAGGTATCGACCAGTTTCCCGCCCCGCAGGATCGTCGCCGTGTCGCACAAGGCTTTGATTTCATGAAGCTTATGAGAAATATAGAGGATCGAGCAGCCCTCTGCGGCGAGCTTGCGCAGCACGGTGAAGAGCTGCTCCACCTCCTGCGGCGTCAGCACCGAGGTGGGCTCGTCCATGATCAGCAATTGCGGGTCGAGCAGCAAAGCACGAACGATTTCAATACGTTGCCGCTCGCCCACTGACAGCGTCGCCACCGTCCGGTGCGGGTCCAGCGCCAACCCGTAGGTATTCATCACCTCGCGGATTCGCCCTTCCAGCTCGCGCGACGGGATCTTGGCATCCATGCCCAAGGCGATGTTTTCGAGCACGGTCAGGGCTTCGAACAGCGAAAAGTGCTGGAAAACCATACCTATACCGAGTTTGCGTGCGGCCTTGGGGTTGGGCACCACCACCGGCTCGTCGTTCCAGCGGATTTCCCCGGCATCGGGCTGCATGATCCCATAGATCATCTTGACCAGCGTCGACTTGCCGGCCCCGTTCTCGCCCAGAAGTGCATGGATTTCGCCCGGCTTGACCGCAAATGACACGTTGTCATTGGCCAATACGCCCGGAAACTGCTTGGTAATGCCGCTCAATTCGAGCCGATTGGGCATATCAGAATCCACTCGCCACCCCCTGTTTGGTGGGGATGGACCTGTGCCCGTCTGAAACTTCCCGTCCCCCAATCTGGACCATAATCTCGGCCGCCGCCAGTGCCGCAATAACGGAAGGTCGTTTATCCCCAAGCCCTTGCGCGCCAATGGGTAATATCAACCGTTCCAGCGCCCGGCGATCGCCCCCCTGCTCGACATACCAGCTCGAAAACTTCGCCCGTTTCGTCCGGGAGCCAACCATGCCGACATAGGGACTGTCCAGCCGCGCCAGCGCTTCCTGGGCAATCAGGAAGTCCAGCGCATGGTCATGGGTCAGGATGACATAGGCGCTGCCTCGTGGCGCCGAACGCACGACCGCCTCAGGCATAGCCACGCGCCGGTGCGGTATGCCCGGCGGCAGCGCGTCGAGCTCCTCCTGCCGCGTGTCGATGACCTCGAGCCTGACCGGCAGCAGTGAAAGAATCTGCGCCAGCACCCGCCCCACATGCCCGGCGCCAAAGACGTAGACATGAGCGCTCGACGCGTCTTCGGCGATCAGCCGCGCCAGCAAGTCCCGCCGCAACTGCGCATCGGCATGGCGCAGGCTCACCTTCACCCGCCCGCCGCAGCATTGGCCGATCTCCGGCCCCAGCGGCACATCCATGGCCTCTTCGGCCCGGCCTTCAGCGATCAGCCGCCGCGCATGGTCGATGACCATATATTCGAGCGCGCCGCCGCCGATCGTGCCGAAGATGGCGCCCAGCCCCACCAGCATGAACGTCCCCTCCGCCCGCGGCGAAGACCCCCGCACCGAAACCAGTTCGCACGCAATCGCGTCGGGATTGGCGGCGAAAAAGGCTTCGAGTGCGGCTGGAGCGGTCATGTCAGGTGCCACGCCCCTTCATCCGCTCCACCCCCATCAGTACCCGTTCCGGCGTGACTGGGGTATCGAGCTGCGGGGCGACTCTGTAGTCGGCCACACTCGCCACTGCCATGCCCAGTGCCTCGACAACGCTCATCGCCAGCATGAAGGGTGGCTCGCCCACCGCCTTGGAGCGGCCAATGGTCGGCTCGCGATTGACGGACCATTCTGCCAGCTTGACGTTGAACACCGGCGGCACGTCCGACGCCAGCGGGATCTTGTAGGTCGATGGCGCATGCGTGCGCAGCTGCCCCTTGTCGTCCCAGACCAGTTCCTCGGTGGTCAGCCAACCCATGCCCTGGATGAACCCGCCCTCCACCTGGCCCATATCCACGGCCGGATTCAGCGACTTGCCGACGTCATGCAGGATATCGACGCGGTCGACCGTGTATTCCCCGGTCAGGGTGTCGATGGTCACCTCGCTGACCGAGGCCCCGTAGGCGAAGTAGTAGAAGGGATGACCACGGCCCGTAGCGCGATCCCAGTGAATTTTCGGCGTCTTGTAGAAGCCGGCGGCCGAGAGTTGCACCCGGTTCATATAGGCGGAAGCCGCCAGTTCGGCGAAGGGTACATGCTTCTTGCCCACGTCGAGCCCGCCGTTGACCCAGTGGCAATCCGCCTCGTCGGCGTCGTAGAGCCTGGTCGCATGCGCCACCAGCCGCGCCTTGATCTGCTCGCAAGCATCCCAGGCCGCCATGCCGTTGAGGTCGGACCCCGATGATGCCGCCGTGGCCGAGGTATTGGGCACCTTGCCGGTCGAGGTGGCCATGATCTTGACGGTGTCGAGATTGACCCCGAAGGCGTCGGCCACCACCTGCGCGACCTTGATATAGAGCCCCTGCCCCATCTCGGTGCCGCCATGGCTGAGATGGATCGAGCCATCCTTGTAGACATGCACCAGCGCACCGGCCTGATTGTACCAGGTCGCCGTGAAGGAAATGCCGAACTTGACCGGCGTCAGGGCGATGCCCTTCTTGAGCACCGTGCTAGCTTTGTTGAAGTCGAGCACCGCCTTGCGGCGCACCTGGTAGTCGGACGAGGCCTCCAACTCATCCACCACGCGGTGGATGATGTTGTCCTCCACCACCTGGTGATAGGGCGTCACATTGTCCGTGTCAGTGCCATAGAAATTGGCCTTGCGAATATCAAGCGGGTCCTTGCCCAGCGCATAGGCGATGTCCTCCACCCAGCGCTCCGCCGCCATCATGCCCTGCGGACCGCCAAAGCCGCGGAAAGCGGTATTGGAGACGGTGTTGGTGTAGAGCGGCTCAGAGCGCGCCCGCACCGCCGGATACCAATAGGCATTGTCGCAGTGGAACAGCGCGCGATCGGTCACCGGACCCGAAAGGTCAGCCGAAAAGCCGCCGCGCGCGCCATAGACTGCATCGACCGCCAGGATCTTGCCGGTCTCGTCATAGCCCACGTCATAGTCGACCACGAAATCGTGGCGCTTGCCGGTGGCACTCATGTCGTCGTCGCGGTCGGGCCGGATCTTGCAGGCGCGATTCCACTTCTTGGCTGCCAAAGCTGCTACCACGGCAAAGAGGTTCCCCTGCGTTTCCTTGCCGCCAAAGCCACCGCCCATGCGGCGCACGTTGACCGTCACCGCGTTCTGCCGAATGCCCAGGGCATGGGCGACGATCAACTGCACTTCGCTCGGATGCTGGGTCGAAGAATGGAGAACCACGTCCTCATCCTCGCCCGGAATGGCCAGCGCGATCTGCCCTTCGAGATAGAAGTGGTCCTGCCCGCCAATGGTAATGGCGCCCTTGGCCCGCTTGGGCGAAGCGGCAAGGCCGGCCTCGACCTCTCCACGCTCGAGCTTGAGCGGCTTGGTGACGAGTTTTCCACCCGCAGCCTGGGCCGAGCGCACATCTGTAAAGAAGGGCAACGCCCTGTATTCGACTTTGGCCAGATGCGCTGCACGCCGCGCCTGGTCGCGCGTTTCAGCAATCACCGCAAAGATCGGCTGACCCCAGAAATGCACCTCGCCATTGGCAAACAGCGGCTCGTCATGCACATGGGCCGAGCTGATATCGAGTTCGCCCGGAACATCCTCATTGGTCAGCACGCCAATGACCCCGGGGGCCGCCAGCAGGGCCGAGAAATCCATGCTGACGATTTCGCCATGCGGGACGGTAGAAAGCCCCAGATAGGCATGCATCGTGCCCACGGGCTCGATCATGTCGTCGATATATTCAGCAGTGCCGGTCACGTGCTTGGGACCGCTATCGTGGCGCGACGGGGTATGGAGTGTGGCGAGGGAAATGCCGGTCTGCTTGTTCATCACGCCACCTCCCTCGCCAGACGCTCACCCCTCTCCTGGGTCCACAGGAAGAAACGCTTGAGCAGGTTCTGTGCTGCAAGCATGCGATA
>CBFGPB010000104.1:0-8072 GCA_965650545.1 uncultured Devosia sp.
TTTGTCACGCTTTCGAACCGCAAAAGTGGTGTCCACTTTTGCTGAAAGCGCTCTAAAGCGCCTTCTGCAGATGCACGATGTCGTGCCAGCGGTCGAACTTGAAGCCGACCCCCGTGTAATAGCCGACGCGTTCGAAACCGAATTTCTCGTGGATGGCGATGGAATTGGCGGTGTCCGCCGTGATCACCGCGAGCATCTGTTTGAAGCCGAAAGCTTTCGACTGGATTAGCAATTCGGTCAGCAACAGCCGCCCCAGGCCCCGGCCGGTCTCCTCGGGGTCGAGATAGATCGAATCCTCGCAGGTGAAGCGATAGGCGGCGCGGGGGCGGTAGAAGCTGGCATAGGCATAGCCCACGACCTTGCCAGCCCGTTCGGCGATGATCAGCGGATGCCCGAGCTTCTTGAGGCCCGCATATTTTTCCGCAATCGCTTCCTCGCCCGGCGCCTCGGTATCGAAGGTGATGGCGGTATTCTCGACATAGTGGCGGTAGATCGCCGTGATGGCGGGAATATCGGACCAGGCAAAGGGGCGAAGGAGACAGTCGGACACGGCAGACGCTCAAAACAAAAAGGACCGCAGCCTTTCTAAGCTGCGGTCCCGGCATTGGTCCAACCAAATTCCTTGATCGGAGGATCAAGGAACTTCGTTCATTTACTCGCGATTGCCGAACAGGCGCAGCAGCATCATGAACAGGTTGATGAAGTCGAGGTAGAGGCTCAGCGCGCCCATGATGGCATTCTTGGCCATCACGTCGGCACCGTAGTGCTCGGAGTAGCTTTCCTTGATCTTCTGGGTGTCATAGGCGGTCAGACCCGTGAAGATCAGCACGCCGATCACCGAGATCGCGAAGTCGAGCATGGACGAGGCCATGAAGATGTTCACGATCGAAGCGATGATGATGCCGATCAGGCCCATCATCAGGAAGTTGCCCATGCCGGTCAGGTCACGCTTGGTGGTGTAGCCGTAAAGGCTCATCGCGCCGAAGGTGGCGGCGGTGATGAAGAACACCTTGGCGATCGAGGCGCCGGTATAGACCAGGAAGATCGACGAGAGCGACAGGCCCATCACGGCCGCGAAGGCCCAGAAGATGGCCTGCGAAGCGCCCACGGAGAGCTTGTTGATGCCAAAGCTCAGCACCAGCACGAAGGCCAGCGGCGAGAGCATGATCACCCAGGCCAGCGGGCTGCCATAGAGCAGTTCGGCATTGGCCTGGCTCGACATGGCCCACTGGCTCGTGAACCAGGCGACGAGGCCGGTGACGACGAGGCCGAGGCCCATATAGTTGTAGACGCGCAGCATATAGCTGCGAAGACCTTCATCGATGGCCAAGGCCGAGCCGGCCCGCGCACCGAGGGTCTGACGGTCATATTCAGCCATTTTCAGGTTCCCTTTCCCAAAAAACGTGATGCGGTCTTGTCACCGCCGGGGGCAATTGGCGTTGCCACTTGGCGAGGAATATGGGGATGGCTCAGTTGATTGACAAGGATAATCGGGTGGCTGCGACACCGGGACTGGTTCGATAAAGCGATTGTGTTAGGGTCGAGGGGCACGAATCGTGCGCACTGGGGCATCGCGGCCGCGACGGAAGCGGGTTTTCGCCGGAAGTGATGCACCACAAGAGGTTGGAGCGCCGGGTCTGCGCTCCCGCTGCCAGGGAGGCTCATCATGCCCCGGCTCTTTACCGGTCTCGAAATTCCCGCCGATATCGGCTTTGCCCTGTCGCTCAAGCGCGGTGGCCTCACCGGCGCCCGCTGGATCGATCCGGAAAACTATCACATCACCCTGCGCTTCATCGGCGATGTCGATGGCAATGTGGCCAACGAGGTTGTGGACAGCCTCGACCGGCTCTCCAATTCGCTGCAATTTTCCATTCGCCTCACCCATCTGGGCAGTTTCGGCGGCGACAAGCCGCGGGCCCTTTATGCCGGCGTGGAGCCGTCCGAAGCGCTCAACCGCCTGCAGGCGGCCCAGGAGCGGATGCTGCAAAAGGCCGGCCTGCCGCCCGAAGGACGCAAGTTCGTGCCGCATGTTTCCCTGGCGCGGCTGCGCGGCACGTCGGCCGAGGAACTGGCGCGCTTCATGGCCGAGGCGGCGCGCTTCGAACCCCTCACCTTCGTGCCCGCGCGCTTCGTGCTGTTTTCCAGCCGCGACTCGGTGGGCGGCGGCCCCTATCTGGTGGAACAGATCTATCCGCTGGCCGCGTAAGGCGCCGGAGAGGGGCAATCACGCCCTTGTTAGGCTCGGGTTAACCCTTTCAGGGCCAGAGGCGATCGCCGGGGCAGAAGGCGCCCCAATCCCGCCGCGTTTGGCTTTCATTTGAAGCAAAAGCCCGGCAACCAGTGGGGGATCGGCCGGGACTTTGACTCCTTGGTAACCATGTTCGGGGCAGACTGGACGGGCAGAACGCCCCCGAACACCAAAGACAAGAGGAAGAATTGGCGATGACGACGAAAACCGGTGGCCTTGCACTCGGGCTCGCGGTGGCGACGGTCATGGCTCTGGTACCGGCTGCGCAGGCGCAGCAGGCCACCGAGCTCGGCACCTTCAACGCCTGGTCCGCCTATACGGCGACCGACCAGAGCGGACAGATCTGCTTCATCATTGGCGAACCGATCCAGAGCGAGCCGGCGGGGGCCAATCGCGATCCCATCAAGTTCCTGATCGTGCACCGCAAGGGCATGGGGTCCAAGAACGAAGTCCAGACCCAGATCGGCTACCCGTACAACACCACCGATGCCAAGGCCTCGGCTTCCATCGACGGCCAGAGCTATGTCATGGCCGCTCGCGGCTCCACCGCCTGGCTGGCCTCCAGCAGCGACGAACCTGGCTTCGTCACCGCCTTCAAGGCCGGCAACCAGCTCGTCGTGCGCGGCACCAGCCAGCGGGGAACCAATACGGTCGATACCTATTCCCTGTCCGGTGCCACTGCGGCGATGAATGCCATCGACGCGGCCTGCCAGTAGGCAGGGGCTTGCCGTCCGGCGCACAAACACAATAACTGGGTGACGGGCCAGGGCCCGTCGCCCCGTTCTGCAATGGTTTAGAGACTTGATGACCCGATTTTCCGCCCTCTCGCTCGCCCTTGTCCTGTCGCTTGCCGGTTTCGGGCCAGCCCAGGCGCAATCGGCGCGGGTTCTTGGCGATTTTCGCGACTGGTCGAGCTATGCCGCCGACGATGGCGGCGGCACGGTCTGCTTTGCCATGACAAGGCCCAAGACCACCGAGCCAACCCCTGACGGATACGGCGACGCCTATCTCTACATCACCAACCGCCCCGGCGAGGACGTGACCAGCGAGTTCAATGTGGTGGCCGGCTATACGTTCCAGACCGGCTCGATGGCCGTGGCCAGTGTCGGCGGACAGGATTTTGCACTCTTCACCCAGAACGATGCCGCCTGGCTCGACGACAGCGCCCAATCGGCCAATCTGGCGGCCGCCATACGTGCAGGCTCGACCGTCACGGTGACCGGCACCTCGGCCAGCGGCACGGAAGTGGTCCAGACCTTCTCGCTCTCGGGCGCCACCGCTGCCCAGCAGGCGATTGGGGCCGAGTGCTAGCCGTCCACCGCAGACCGGCCTCCCACCACCGTGACTTTGCCTAATCTGCGCGTCTGTGCTACAGGCGCGCACTTCCCGCATTTCCGGAACCTATGTGCCTGCCATGAGCATTGCGCTGAACCTTGACCATTCGACCGCCATCCGCCCGGCTTCCGCCGCGCGGCCGAGCCTGATCGGCCTTAGCAAGGCTGGGCTGGCCGAAGCGCTGGTCAGCCACGAGGTGGTCTCGGAAAAGGAAGGCCGCATGCGCGCCAGCCAGCTCTGGAACTGGCTCTATGTGAACGGCGTCACCGATTTCGACCGCATGACCAATGTGGCCAAGCCGGTCCGCCAGAAGCTTTCCGACACGTTCAATCTGGATCGTCCCGAGATCGTGACGGAGCAGGTGTCCGTGGACGGCACCCGCAAGTGGCTGTTCCGCTTCCGCGATCCGCAGAATCCCAACATGCCGCCGGTCGAGGTGGAAACCGTCTATATCCCGGAAAGCGACCGCGGGACGCTCTGCGTCTCTTCCCAGGTGGGCTGCACGCTCACCTGCTCCTTCTGCCATACCGGCACGCAGAAGCTGGTGCGCAATCTCACCGCCGGCGAAATCCTGGGGCAGATCCTCATGGCGCGCGAGCGCCTCGGCGATTTCCCCGGTGGCTCGCGCCCCGATGACGGCGGCCTCGTGCCCGGCGGCGAGACCCGCGCCATCACCAATATCGTGATGATGGGCATGGGCGAGCCGCTCTACAATTACGACAACGTCAAGCAGGCGCTGCTGATCGCCTCGGCCGGTGATGGCATGTCCATTTCCAAGCGTCGCATCACGCTCTCGACCTCGGGCGTCGTGCCCTATATCGAGCCGACCGGCCGCGAGATCGACGTGATGCTGGCGATTTCCTTGCATGCCGTGCGCGACGATCTGCGCGACGTGCTGGTGCCGATCAACAAGAAGTGGCCGCTCAAGGAATTGCTCGAGGCCTGCAAGAACTATCCGGGCCTCTCCAACGCGCGCCGCATCACCTTCGAATATGTCATGCTCGACGGCATCAATGACAGCGATGCCGAAGCGCGCGAGCTGGTCCGGCTGCTGGCGGGCATTCCGGCCAAGATCAACCTGATCCCGTTCAACCCCTGGCCGGGTTCGAACTACGGCACTTCGCCAAGCTCGCGCATCGAGCGCTTTGCCGACATCGTCAACAAGGCCGGCTATGCCTCGCCCGTCCGCACCCCGCGCGGCCGCGACATCTTTGCCGCCTGCGGGCAATTGAAGAGCGAGAGCGAGCGGATCAGCAAGAAGGACCGCGACGCGCTGCTGGCGTTGTGAGCCCCTCGACCCGCAAAGTCGAGGAGGCCATTGCTGCCACAGAGGCAGCCGCAGCCCGGCGTCAGCCGATGATCTGCCCGCTCTGCGATCGGCCC
Source organism: uncultured Devosia sp. (assembly GCA_965650545.1). Lineage (GTDB taxonomy): Bacteria > Pseudomonadota > Alphaproteobacteria > Rhizobiales > Devosiaceae > Devosia. The sequence goes on from CBFGPB010000104.1 coordinate 4,967, forward strand.
ATTCCGCCTGGAGCGAAGTCGAGCCGCCACCATCTCGTGCCGCGTCTTAAGGGTGGTACGCATCTGGGCACGGTGCGCCTGCACCAGATTTGCCACAGCGCCATCCATGCGCGGTTTTCCGAGGCTGAGCTGGCGCGGCATCTGGCGGATATCGAGAGCTTGCGCGCCGATCCCGAAATCGCCGCCTTCATCGCCTGGGTCAGCACCAAGCCGCCGACATTTCACGCACCGACGCGGATGACTCGGGGACGGAAGGGCAGTTAGGCGCTACTCTCCTGCCACCCAGTCCACGCTCCATCTTCCCCGCCCCTCGTCGCTGAGCAGCTCCGCCAGGAACGGCAGCAGCACCCGCATCTCCTGTTCCAGCACAAAGGGCGGGTTGACCACGACCATGCCGGTGCCATGCAGACGCGGCGGTTCGGATGGAGGACGGATGGTCAGCTCAATGCGCAGGATCTTGGGGATGCCCGTCGCCTTGAGCGCCCTGACATAGGCTTCCACCTCGCTCGGTTCCTTGATCGGATACCAATAGGCATAGGTGCCGCCTGGCCAGCGTTTGTGGCCTTTTTCGAGGCTCTGCACCATGCGCTTGAATTCGCCCTTTTCCTCGAAGGGCGGGTCGACCAGCACCAGGCCGCGCTTTTCCTTGGGGGGCAGGTGAGTGCCGAAAATGTCCCAGGCATCGAGCTGGGTCACGCGGGTCTGGAAGTCGCCGGCAAAATTCTCCTTCAAGCGATCGGCATCGATCGGGTGCAGTTCGAAGGCCATGAGCCGGTCCTGATCGCGCAGCATGTGCCGCGTTACAAAAGGCGAGCCGGGATAGTAGCGCAGGCTTCCGTCGGGGTTCTGCGCCCGGACCGCATCGAGATACGGCGTCAGCAGCTCGGACACATCCTGCGGAAGTTTCACGTGAATCAGCCGGCCGATCCCGTCCTGCCATTCGCCGGTCTTTTCCGCCTGGTCCCCGAAAAGGTCATAGATGCCGAGGCCCGCATGGGTGTCGATCACCCTGAAGGCGGCATCCTTCTTCATGAGATAGGCAAGGATACGGGTGAGGATGGTATGCTTGACCACGTCGGCAAAATTGCCGGCATGAAAGGCGTGACGGTAGTTCATTGCGACCCTCCGGGGCAATTCGTGCCGGTGGCACGAATTGAGCAAGGAACGCCCTGAGCCGTGCGAAGGGCTTGATCCATAATTGTCAGTGCCGCGCCTGCGCCGTCAGGATGGTTGCCGCAAAGGCAGTGAAGATGGCGGCAAAGCTCCAGTTGAGCGCCCGTTCCACCCATTTGCTGGAGCGGAACAGGGCCGCCAACTTCTCCGCCAGCAGCACCGTGATGATCCCGAGCGGAATGGAAAGCGCCACGAATTCGAGCCCCAGGAAGATCAGCTTGCCGGTCGCGGCGGGGTCATGGGCATCGACGAATTGCGGCAGGAAGGTCACGAAGAAGAGGACCACTTTGGGATTGAGCAGGTTGATGCCGATCCCGGTCATGAAGCTTTGCCGAACCGTCGGCGCCTTCCTGGCGGCTTCCGAGAGACGCAGCCCGCCGCCATGTACGACCGCCTGATAGGCCAGCCACAGGAGATAGACCGCGCCGGCAATCTTGAGCGCCAGGAACAGCGGCGGCGCGGCAATGATCAGGATGGAAATGCCGAAGGCCACCAGCATGGTGTGGACCAGGATGCCCGCCATGGCGCCAAACATGGCGGCGAGGCCATGCGCGCGCCCATAATTGATGGCGCGGCTCATCTGCAAGGCCATGTCCGGCCCCGGCGTGATGGCCAGAACGACTGTCGCCAACGCAAAGGCAAGCAGAACGGGCAGGTCGGGAATGAAGGCGGGCATGGATCAGGTGGACTTTTCGCAGCGGTATGGACCCGGACTGGGGCCATCAAGGAACAGTACACTATCAGATTCCGGCTGCAGGTAGCGGGCTTTCAGCACGTCCTTGAGCGGGCCATCCACGATCTCGTAGCTGGTGCCGCCATCGAGCAGCGACAGCGTGCCGGCGCCAGCAAGGTGGGGGCTCGTGCCCGCTTCGGCCGGCACGACATAGTCGATATCCCAGCGCCCCCGCTTGGTGAGCTCAAGGGAGAATGCGCCCATGCCGAACGGACCGCTGCAGCGATAGGCCTCCGGCGCGGCCGTGGCCGGCGCGGACAGCGGCAGGAACAGGGCGAAGGCAAGGAGCATGCGCATGGCTGGCCTCGATATAGGACGCCCGATGGCATGCCCGATCGGGGTTGAACGGGGGCTGAACGGGGTCACACCGGCAGCTCGAAGCTGCGCTTGATGGTTTCCATCGGCACGTCGGTCTTGACGGACTGCACGCTGGGGATGCGCATGAGGTAGTCCGACTGGAAACGCCAATAGGCGTGCAGATCCGTGGTGACGATCCGCAGAATCGCGTCGCATTCCCCGGTGGTGAGATAGCACTCGGCCACTTCGGGAAATTTCCGCACCGTTTCGGCAAACTGGTTGGTGGTTTCGGCGTCCTGGGTCTTGAACCAGATGCGGGCAAAGACCGTCAGCCCGAAACCCAGTTTAGGCCCATTGAGCACGGCGACATACTGGTCGATGACGCCCTTTTCCTCCAAGAGCTTCACGCGCCTGAGGCAGGGCGAGGGCGAGAGGCCCACCGCATTGGCCAGTTCCACATTGGACATGCGGCCATTGCGCTGCAATGCTCGCAGGATGCGGCGGTCGATAGCATCGAGCGTTTCTGGCATTTTGCGCCCTGTTTGAATCAATTGTTGGCAGAAAGTGCCACAAATTGCCAAAACTGTGCGATGATCGCAAGAGAATTGCGCGAAATCCGGCCTATCGTGTCGGCATCGAAACTTGGGACGACATCCATGGCGAATGACGTAAAAAAGGTCGTGCTGGCCTATTCGGGCGGGCTCGACACCTCCATCATCCTCAAATGGCTGCAGGAAACCTACAATTGCGAGGTGGTGACCTTCACCGCTGATCTCGGCCAGGGCGAGGAGCTCGAGCCGGCGCGCAAGAAGGCCGAGATGTTCGGCATCAAGGACATCCGCATCGAAGACCTGCGCGAGGAATTCGTGCGCGATTTCGTCTTCCCGATGTTCCGGGCCAATA
>CBFGPB010000105.1:0-8010 GCA_965650545.1 uncultured Devosia sp.
AGAGCTCTCGTTCTGATTCCATCAGAACGAGAAATGCTCTAGCCTGCGACCTTTCCGAAATCGGCCACCAGATGCATGGTGTCGCGCAGGCGGGCGAGCAGGTTGAGGCGGTTGGCACGAACGGCCGGGTCAGCGTCGTTCACCAGCACCGCCTCGAAGAAGGCATCGACCGGGGCGCGGAGCGTGGCCAGCTCGGCCATGGCCCCCTTGTAGTCGTCCTTTGCCACATGCGCCGCCACCGCGGCATGCACGCCATCGACGGCAAAGGCCAGCGCGGTTTCTTCGGGCAGCTTCAGCGATGACTGGTCGACAGTGCCCGCATAGGCCTTGCCATCCTTCTTCTCCTCGGCGGCGAGGATATTGGCGGCGCGCTTGTAGCCGGCCAGAAGGTTGGCGCCATCATCGGTCGAGAGCAGTGAAGAGAGAGCCTCGGCCCGCTGCGTGATCTGCAGAATGTCGTTGCTATCGGAGGAGATAACCGCATCGACGAGGTCATGCCGTGCACCGGCATCGCGCAAAGACACCTTCAGGCGATCGTGGAAGAAGGCCAGGAGGTCCGGCTCTACATTGAGCGGGAACTTCAGATTGTTCTCGGTAATGATGCGGATGACACCCAGGGCCGCGCGGCGCAGCGCGAAGGGGTCGCGGGAGCCGGTGGGCTTTTCGTCGATTGACCAGAAACCGGAGAGCACGTTGAGCTTGTCGGCCAGGGCCACGGCGATGGACACCGGTTCGGTCGGCACGCGGTCGGAAGGACCGAGCGGCTTGTAGTGCATTTCGATCGCCGTCGCGATCGCCGCCGGCTCCTTCTGGGCGGTCGCATAATAGCGACCCATCAGCCCCTGCAATTCGGGGAATTCGCCGACCATGCCGGTGACAAGATCGGCCTTGGCCAGCATGGCTGCGCGCTTGGTCAGTTCGGTATCGGCGCCCACCTTGGGTGCGATCTCACCGGCCAGATGCACGAGGCGCTCGACCATGGCGAACTGGCTGCCCAGCTTGGCGTGGAAGACCATGTCTTCGAGCTTGGGCAGGCCGTGTTCAAGCGGAATGGCCAGATCGCCTTGGTAGAAGAAGGCAGCGTCGGAGAGGCGGGCGCGGATGACGCGCTCATTGCCCGCGACGATCACGGCGCCATCATCCTGCGGGATGGTGTTGCTGGTGATGATAAAGTTGGGCGCCAGCTTGCCCGACGCATCGCGCAGGCAGAAGCACTTCTGGTTGGCGCGGATGGTGGCGATGATGACTTCTTCCGGAAGCTTCAGAAAATCCGGATCAAACGATCCCATCATGACATTGGGCCATTCGACGAGACCCGCCACCTCTTCGAGCAGGCCCTCGTCATGGATGACGGTCAACCCTTGCGCGAATGCGAGGTGGTCCGCATCGTTGCGAATGATTTCCTTGCGGCGATCGATGTCGAGCACGACCTTGGCGCGCTCCAGACACACCTGGTAGTCATCGAGACGCTTGACGCGAATGGCGTCGGGCGACAGGAACCGATGCCCGAACGTGGTCTGGCCCGACTGGAGTCCGGCCACAGCGAAGGGCACGACGACCGGCTCGTCATTCTCGGTGCCGAAAGTGGCAGTGATGGCGCGCAGCGGCCGCACCCAGTTGAAGCTACCCGAGCCCCAGCGCATGGACTTGGCCCAGCCGAAATCCGTCATGACCTTGGGCAAAATGGATGAGAGCAGGTCGACCGCATCGGCGCCCGGCTTTTCGATCAGCGCCACATAGAAGTCCCCCTTCTTGGGGTCGCTCTCGACCTTGGCCTGGTCGAGCGAGCGGAGCCCAGCCGAACGCAGGAAGCCGTCGATGGCCGGCTGCGGCGCGCCGACCTTGGGGCCCTTCTTCTCTTCGCGCGTATCGGGCGAGCGGGCAGGCAGGCCCGAAACGGCCAGCGCCAGGCGGCGCGGCGTCACGAAGGCCTTGGCGCCTTCATAGACCAGGCCCGCATCGACCAGCGCATTGGTGACGGCTTTCTTGAGGTCCTCGGCCGCGCGGCGCTGGAAGCGGGCGGGGATTTCCTCGGAGAAGAGTTCGAGCAGAAGTTCGGGCATGGTCTTGAACCGGATTTTTTAGGCGTGTGCGTGCTTATCGTGGGGGCGTCGGCTTGTCTACCAGCCGCCCCCACCGCCGCCACCGCCACCCCCACCCGATGAACCGCCACCGCCTGAACCGGAGGAGCTGGCCTGAACCGGCTGGGCCGCAACCATCGCGGCGGCCATGCCGGACGAGGCGGTGCTGATGGCCTTGGAGAGGTTGCCCGAGTCGAAATGACGGCTGCCTGAGTACCAGCGGGGCGAATAGTTATCCGTCGCGTCGCTGACTGCATGGCGGGCCAGTTCGGCCTCGAAATGCTCCGACCATGGCTTTTCTACGCCCAGGGCAATCGCATAGGGCAGGATGCGCTCGAACCGTTCCACCGTCATAGGCGGCTCGTCGACGATGTTGAGGCGGTTCTTCTCGGCGGTTTCGAGATAGAGCTTGAACCCCTCGATCTCGTCCATGACCTTGCGTCCCTGGACGGTTGGCGCTCGCATCAGAACGGTGAAGATCACGCAGATGACCACCATGGACCCGGCAGCCACGGCGGCCGTGTTGATGGTGATGCCGGTAAAGCTTTCGAGGACGCCGCCACCCATATTGAAGACGAAAATGCCACCCCAAACCACCAGCATCAGGCGACGGAACAGGCCACCCGACTTTATGGCATTAAACACGGCGCCGCCGATCACGCCGACGAAGATGCCGCCAAAGATCGCGAAAAACAGCCAGAGCGGTTCCAGCACATCGAACAGGACCATGCCGCCGATCATGGCCACGGCCAGCAGAAAACCGAGGCCTGCGAAGCCCCAGTTGTGATTGAACCAGACCTTGCGGTTCTCGCTCTCGATGGCACTGGTGAACTCGGTGCGCTTGGTCCCCAGGTCCTTGCCATTGGCCTTGTCGAAGGTCACGGCGCGGCGACCGCTGAAATAGGAGAAGAGAACCTGCTCGCCCACCGGCAGCTTGCCGTCCGGCTGCTTGCCTGTCACCGCAACGGTCAAGGTCTTGCTCGGATTGCGGATATTGACCAGGCCCTTGACCCCGAGGTTGAAAATGGCGGCGGTCATGGCGGTCCAGCCGGCATTGGCGAAGCCCCAATTGTGCACATAATGCGTAAGGGCCGGCGAGAAGTCGCGTGGGGGGTGGAAGAGCGGAATGATCGTACCCTTGGGTGGATCGCGCCCCACCCGCAACCAGGCAGTGAAATTGTAGACCAGCAGCAGGATGACCGCGAGGACGGGGAGCCAGACATCGCGCAGGTCCGAGAGTGATTGCAGCAGCGCGTCCGTGCCTTGTGGATAGGCGACGACGCCCTTCTGGAAGGAGACCGCAAAGGTCATGCCTTCGCCCGGATTGAGGCTCCGTTCGGTGCGAAAAATCGCGGTCGTATCGCTTTCGCGGGTGATGGTGACGTCGCTTTCGGTCGAACCGGCAACGCCGGTATAGGCCGCCAGTTCATCGATCACGGCACCCGGCGGCAAGCGCACCCGGGCCACCGAGGTTAGTATGGGAAAGTCCCAATAGTTGCCGGTCGCATTCCAGTAGAGCTCATCGCCTTCCCCGTCCGCCGTCGGGCGCGCCATCCGCTCCATGGTGTAGGCAATGGTGTATCGATGTTCGCCATACTGTAGGAAGACATCCGGGTCACCGATCCAGATGCGCAGGAAGTCGCCCATGCGCTCGACCCGGTACATTTCCGGCTTGCCCTTGCGGGTGACAGCTTCGACATCAAGATCGATACGGATTTTGTTGCCGCTGGCGCCCAGCATGGTCACTGGAATGTCGCGATAGATGCCCCGGCGGATCTGGCTGCCCTCGGCCTGGACGTCGATGGTCTCGAGCACTTTGACCGAGCCGTCGGTCCGCAATTCCACATCACTGGCAAAGGCACGGATTTCCTCTCGCGCCAGTGCCGGGGCGGCGAGGGTGAGGACAAGGGCCAGTACGGCGAGGAGGCGCGTCATGAGAAGTCGGTTCATTCTGTTCCGATTTGCCCTCTCCCTCGATGACATCCCGGCAAAGGCCGGGATCCATCTTGAGATCTCAGGTTGGACCCCGGCTTTCGCTAGGGTGACATCCGGTGGTTGGCCGCACCGCGGACCGCTCAGAACTTGACCTGCGGCACGGCGCGCTCGGCTTCATTCTCCAGCTCGAAATACTCTTCCTGGGTGAACTTGAACGCATTGGCGATCAGGTTGGATGGGAAGCTTTCCACCTGGATGTTGAGGTTGCGCACCGCGCCGTTGTAGTAGCGGCGCGACATCTGGATTTCGTCTTCCACCTGCTGCAGGGCAGCCTGGAATTCGAGGAAAGTGGTATTGGCCTTGAGGTCGGGATAGGCCTCGGCCACGGCCAGGAGCCGCCCCAATGCGGCTGAAAGCTCTCCTTCCGCCTGGGCCCGGGCGGCTGGCCCCGCGGAGGCTGCGCTCGTGGCCTTGGCACGGGCATTGACCACCGCGTCGAGCGTTTCGCGCTCATGGGTCATATAGCCCTTCACCGTTTCCATGAGGTTGGGAATGAGGTCTGTACGGCGCTTCAGCTGCACATCGATGCCCGACCAGCCCTCGCGCACCATCTGCCGGTTGGAAACCAGGCTGTTGTAGATGATGATGGCATATCCGACGACGCCCACGATCAGGGCGAGAATGATCCAACCGAACATGGTGTGCTCCCTCAAGCAAATCGTGGGGACACTGGCAGTTTGGCCGGGCCTTTGCAACGGCGACGAGGCGCCGGACTTGACTTCCCGGCGCCAATCCCTAGCTTTAGGCGCATGAACACACGCCCGAGCCATCGCAGCACCTTTATCCTTCGAGGATAGACGCCCTAGGCACGCTCACGCCGGAGCCTGTTTAGGGCTCAAGGCAGGTCACACCCCGACCCCCGGCGCATTTGTTCAACCCCATCATTTCAAATCTGCGAGCGCGATCTGTCGCGCCGCTGCGCTTATCGACAAGGACAACAAGAAATGACTGACATCCGGCGCGATCTCACCCCGCCCCTCACCTTGGGCACATCCGACCATGCCAAGCTCTACGCGCTGGGCGAAGCCGGCCTCGACCGGAATCCGGCTCTGGCCGAAATCCTCCTCACTGAACTCGACCGCGCCAAGGTCGTCCCCGACGGCAAGCTGCCTGAGGGCGTCGTGCGCATGGGCTCGCGCGTCCGCTTCGAAACCAATGCCGGCGCCGAACAGACGGTGACGCTGGTCTATCCGGTGGACGCTGATATCGAACAGGGCCGCATTTCGGTGATGACGCCGATCGGCGTGGCGCTGATCGGCCTCAAGGCCGGCCAGTCCATCACCTGGCGTGACCGCGCCGACAAGCGGCACAAGCTGACCATAATCAGCGTCGAGGCGCCCGTCGCGGCTTGACGCCCTCAACAGAGGCGGTCCCGATCGATGATCGGTTCAAAATTTCGACGCCGCCCTCGGGTCAGGCCCGAGGGCGGCACGGTGGGTAAGCGCTGCCTAAAGTAGGCAAGCCGATTACTCCGCGCCACCGCCGGACGTCTGCAGCCAGGCTTCGCCGCAGCTCTTGGCCAGTTCGCGAATGCGCAGGATGTAGCTCTGCCGTTCGGTCACCGAAATCACGCCGCGGGCGTCGAGCATGTTGAAATTGTGCGAGGCCTTGACCACCTGCTCATAGGCGGGAATGGCCATGGTCTGGCGATTGCCATTGGCGCCCTTGGCGAGGATGGCGCGGCATTCCCGTTCCGCGTCCTCGAAGTGGCGGAACAGCATGTCGGTGTCGGCGGCCTCGAAATTGTATTTCGACGATTCCTGCTCGTTCTGCAGGAAGACGTCGCCATAGGTGACCTTTTCAGCGCCCTCCCGGCCGTTGAAATTGAGGTCATAGACGTTCTCGACACCCTGCACATACATGGCGAGGCGTTCGAGGCCGTAAGTGATTTCGCCCGGCACGGGCGAGCATTCAAAGCCCGCTACCTGCTGGAAATAGGTGAACTGGCTGACTTCCATGCCGTCGCACCAGCATTCCCAGCCGAGGCCCCAGGCGCCCAGGGTCGGGCTTTCCCAGTCGTCCTCGACGAAGCGGATGTCGTGTACCGAGGCGTCGAGCCCGATGGCCGCCAGCGAGTCGAGATAGAGCTGCTGGATATTGTCCGGCGAGGGCTTCAGGATCACCTGGAACTGGTAATAGTGCTGCAGGCGATTGGGGTTCTCGCCATAGCGCCCGTCCTTGGGGCGGCGGCTCGGCTGCACATAGGCCGCGTTCCACGGCTTGGGGCCCAGCGCGCGCAAAGTCGTCGCCGTGTGGAACGTACCCGCGCCCATCTGCATGTCATAGGGCTGCAGAATGACGCAGCCCTGCTCGGCCCAGAACTGCTGGAGCGTGAGGATGAGACCCTGGAAAGAGTTCCTGGGGTCCATATGGGCGGGGCGGTCGGTCATAAGCATTAGGTTCCGGCAAGGAAAGAGCGGGCGGAACGTATTCGCCGGGCCTTGCGCGGTCAACGGGTTGCGGTTCAGTGCTGCCAATGATGCAGCATGGCGATGGCCCAGCGTTCCAATCCGCTTGTCGGCCTGTGGCTGATGCCGAAGTCGGACAGCATGGTGGGGTCTCGAACCTCATTGAGCGCAGGAGTAAGGTAGCGCCGGCGCGCTCGCTGCCGACGCCAGAACCGGCGCAGCACTGTCAGGCGGTGAAAAGCGCTCCTGAGTGCATCTGTCAAACGGTCCTCTGCGTGGACCGGAACCGGCGTTGCAATGCTGGTCATGCCCGCCTCCATCTCTTTTGCGATGGAACAAGGCTATCCCGGAGACGGAATTCCTTCCGTCAGCGGATCGGGCGACATGGGCCTGTCCCCTGATCGGGTGACTAGATCGGCACGCCTACCGAGAGCAGGACGCGCACCAGCGCCGGCTGATTGTGGACGCCAGTCTTGTCGTAGATCCGCTGCAGATGAGTCTTGGCAGTGTTGGCAGAGATACCCATGTCGCGCGCCGCATCGGGTAGCGACTGCCCATCGGCGATGAGGCCGGCCAGTCGGCGCTGGGCGGCAGAGAGCCCGAAGATGACAGCGGCGTGAGCGAGGCGGCCCTCCGTCAAAGGCGCGCCGTCGAGCACTACGAGGATCACCCCGGCCTCGCCTTTCACCCACCACACCCGTGTGGGAAGGCCCTCCCCGGCCTCCATGACCACCGGGACGCTGCCGCGTCCGGAATTCAACCCTTGGTCCAAGCTGGCGGCCCATCGGATCGCAGCTTGAAGTTTGCGGTCGCAGCGGCTGTCCCGGACGCGAAGGCGTCCACCCCGGATGACGAGATCGTCATCATCCTCGAGACCTTGCTTGGCCTCCTGGCTCTTCCAGAGCACTCGACCTTCGCAGTCCACGACGAGGAAAGCCGATCCGATCCGCCCCGAATTGTTGTCCATGAAGCCCATCACCGCGATCTTCCAGCGCCCACCATGACGCTCGAAGATGCGAAATTCGTCCGTCAGACCCGGCCCGACATGATCGGGATAGATGTAGCCAGGGTAGCGCTGGTTGTAGACGGCCCAGGCCATGTCGCCGTGGATTCGCAGGTCGAGATTTTCGATTCCCGTGCGGTGAGCATTATCCTCGTCGTAGGGAATGTGTCCTTCCTCGATGAAGGCGCGGGCGCGGCGGGCAATGTCATCCCAGCCGCGGCGAACGAATGACCCACCCCCTGTCAAGTAGCCGAACCGCGCCGCATACGGCTCGTGGACAAAACAGGCGGCCCAAGCCTCGTAGTTGCGCGTCCAGATCGCCGCCCTCTGGGCGTGCATCAACGCAACGAGCTCTTCCCGATCCTCTTGCTGGCCCACCGCACAGTCCTCCCCAGACCGCCCTCTTAAAGGCTAGAACCAGCTCAATCCGGGCGCAATCTCAATCGCGCCCTTCTTCTTTCCCGTCCCTCGGCCGATACGTTCCATCGTCCCCCCGCTTGAGATCAATCACGTCGGGGCGTTG
>CBFGPB010000106.1:0-7940 GCA_965650545.1 uncultured Devosia sp.
CAGCGGTTCCGCCTGACCGGTCCCGGTCTCGCCACGGCATTGGTGCTGTTCTACCTCTTCGCCTTCCTCGCCGTCGTTCTCGCCTCGCTCGATGTCGGCGTCCCCACGCTCATGGGGCTGGTAGGCATCATGCTCTATCAGTCGCTGTGGCTGGCGGCCCTGCTGATCGGAATATTCGGCACGCGCTTTGCCGTGCGCGACCACGCCCCGGCTCTGCCGCTGCTGGTGCCCGGCGTTTATGCCCTGATCTTCTATCTCATCCTCGGTGCGCTGGTGTCGCTGGCCATTGGGTTCCTGCTCCCTCTCCTGTGGCTTGGACTGGTCTATATGCTGTACCGCCTCGGCCGGATGGCTGGCGGATGGACCATCGGCGTTTCGGCAGCTTTCGCAGTCTTGACCGTCCTGCTCCTTGTCGGCACGCCCATCGCGCTCTACATCATGCCCGCGCCCATTCCCGCTGCCTGAGACGAGTCCGACCCTTGCCCCAGCCCAATCAGAGCTTTATCGAAGAAGCCCGCGACGCCGCCCTGGGCGCCTGGGCGCTGGTGCTGGGCCGGCAGGACGCAGCGCAGTATTTCGATTTTTCGCAGCGCGGGCTGATCGGGTCGTTCATTGCCCTTGTCCTGGCCGTCACGGTCAGTGTCTTCGGGCCGCAGTTTCTGGGCGTCCCCTCACCGTCAGGCGCCGCTGCAAGCATGACGATTCTGGCGGCATTGCTCTTCGCCCTCCAGATCGGCGCTGCCTATCTGGTCCTTAACATGATGGGGCGGCTCGACGGCTTCCTGCCCTACCTCGTTGCCGATAATTGGGTGAACTTCTACGTCTCCCTGATCGGTGCGCTGGGAATCGTATTCCTGGGCGGCAGCGACATCATGTTGCTGGTGGTGGGGGTCATCAGCATCATTGTCGAGATCAACATCGCGCGCCGCATCGTCACCCTGGCGCCAATGCAGATCGCCATCTTCATCGTGGCGCAGATCGCCGCGCAACTGCTCGGGCTTCTCGTGCTGGGCGGCGTTCTGCTTCAGGCCATGGGCCCGTTGCCGCCGGGATAGTCCACGCCGGTGAGGTAGAGCCCGCTCGCCGGTGCCATTGGCCCACAGCGCTTGCGGTCTGCGGCCTCCAGCGCGGCCCGGAACTCTGCCGGGCTCCATTTGCCCTCGCCCACCAGTTTGAGCGACCCGACCATCGAGCGGACCTGGTGATGCAGGAAGCTGCGGGCGCTGGCGGTGATGGCGATGATTTCGCCATCGCCGGTCACGTCGAAGGCGTCGAGAGTGCGGATGGGGGAGTTGGCCTGGCACTCGGCCGAGCGGAAGGTGGAAAAGTCGTGTTTGCCGAGAATGAGCTGCGCGGCCTCATGCATGCGGGCGGCATCGAGTGGCACCGGCACATGCCAGACCTGATTGCGTTCGATGGCCGCCGGTGCCCGCCGGTTGAGGATGCGGTATTCATAGTGCCGCGCCGTCGCCGAGAACCGCGCCTCGAAGTCATCGCCCACTGCCGCGCAGTCGATGATCACTACCGGATGCGGTTTCAAGTGGTAGTTCAGCGCCTCGCGGATGCGGAACGGATCCCAATTCTTCGAAAGGTCGAAATGTGCCACCTGGCCCAGGGCATGCACGCCCGCATCGGTGCGACCGGCCGCCTGCGTTGTCACCGCTTCCCCGGAGAATCGCGCAATGGCCTCTTCCAGGGCCTGCTGCACGCTCATCCGGTCCGCCTGCCGCTGCCATCCGCAGAAGAGGGTTCCGTCATACTCGATGGTGAGCTTGTAACGCGCCATCAGCTTGCTTGGGCCGGCAGCGGTCCGGCGCCGCGCAGGAATGTCGCCGCATCCATGGCGCCCTTGCCCTCGCGCTGAATCTGGGTGAGGCGCACGGCGCCGGAACCGCAGGCAATGGTCAGGCCTTCGCCGAGCAGCGCACCCGGCTTGCCGCTGCCACTGGCAAGGGTGGACCGCAGGGCCTTGATGCGCGTGGGCTTGCCGCCCAGCTCCAGTTCGAACCAGGCACCCGGAAACGGAGACAGGCCACGGATCAGGTTGTGGACCTCTTGGGCAGATTTCGACCAGTCGATCCGCGCCTCGGCCTTGTCGATCTTGGTGGCATATGTTTCACCGCTTTCCGGCTGCGGCGTGAAGTCGAGGCTGCCGCGTTCCAGTGCCGCCAGTGCCCTTCCCATCAGGTCAGCGCCCAGCCGCATCATCTGGTCGTGCAACTCGCCGGCCGTCATGTCCGTGCCGATCGGAATGATCTCGGTCGGCCCCATGGCGCCGGTATCAAGGCCCTCGTCCATCTGCATCACCACGATGCCGGTCTGCTTGTCGCCCGCCATGATGGCACGCTGGATCGGCGCCGCCCCGCGCCAGCGCGGCAGCAGCGAACCATGCAGGTTCAGGCATCCATATTCGGGAGTATCGAGAATGGGTTTGGGCAGCAGCAGGCCATAGGCCACCACCACTGCCACCTCCGCTCCAAGCGCCGCAAACTGCGCCTGTTCGGCCTCGCCCTTGAGCGAGCGCGGCGTGAACACCGGAATGCCGAAGGCTTCCGCGGCCTCATGCACCGGCGTCTTGCGTTCGGCTTGGCCCCGCCCGGCGGGCTTGGGCGCACGCGTATAGGCCGCAACGACCTCATGCCCCGCCGAGACGATCTCGGTTAGTGTCGGCACGGAAAATTCGGGCGTACCCATGAAGACGACGCGCATGGTCAACGACCTCGTGGTTTGACGGGCTCACCATGAGGTCTACGCGAACGCAGCACTCCCAAAGACCTCACCTTGAGCCCGTCGAAGGGCGAGGTCGCGGGCACGGTTCTCAGCCCGCGGCCCGCTTCGCCTGCTTGTCGAATTTCTTGATCACGCGATCGCGCTTCAAGCGGCTGAGATAGTCGATATAGAGCACGCCATCGAGGTGATCGAGCTCGTGCTGGATGCAGACGGCGAGTTTGCCCGATGCATCCTTGACCACTTCCTTGCCGTCGAGATCGGTGTACTTCACCGTCACGTCATTGGGCCGCTCGACCTCGTAATAGAGTTCGGGAATCGAGAGACAGCCCTCCTCGGTCACCTGCATCTGGTCGCCGAAATGGGTGATTTCCGGGTTGATCATCACCAGCGGCGCAGGAGGCTCGCCCTCGCCAGCCAGGTCCATCACGACGATGCGCTTCATCACCCCGATCTGCGGCGCGGCGAGGCCAATGCCCGGCGCGTCATACATCGTGTCCAGCATGTCCTTGGCGAGCGACTTGATCTCGTCATCGACCTCGATGATCGGGTCGGCAACGGCCCTTAGGCGCGCGTCTGGAATGATGAGGATTGGGCGGATGGCCATGTGAAAAAGTCCGGCGATGAGTGGATTGCTCCCGATATGGCGATTTCCGCTCCCGCGGTCAACTCCGGCCCCGGTCAAACCGGGCTTCAAGTAGAACATTTTGCGAACAGCAGAATCGGACTAGATTGCACACATGCGTGATCTCGACCTGATTCTGTTCACCCTGGGCGATGCCCCTGTGTCCGTGGCTATGGCCCTCGTCGCCGGGGGCGCGTTGCTGCTGACGCTGCTGATCTTCAGCCTGGTGCTATGGGCCCGCGCCAATGCAGCCCGCGCCGATGCCGCTGCACGCGAGGCTGCGGACACACTCAGAGCCAATTTCCTCGAACAGGTTTCAACCCGCGATGCCCGTATCCGCGATCTCGAAGCCCAGATCGAGCGCGAGCGGGATCGCGCGGCCGAGCTGCTCGATGCCGAGCGCGAGAAATCGACCGGCCTGCAATCCGAACTGGCTGCCATGCGCACGCGCGTCGACGAACAGGCGCGGCAGAACGAGGCAAACCTCAAGCGCTTCCTTGAGGCGCGCCAGCAGATGACCGACGAGTTCAAATCCATTGCCGGCGATGTGCTGCGCAGCCACAGCGAGACCTTCACCAAGCAAAACCGCGAGCAGGTCGATACGCTTTTGAAGCCCCTGCAGGACAAGATCACCGAGTTCCACAAGAACCTCGTCGAGGACCGATCGGCCATGGGCGAGCGCATCCGCGCTCTGGCCGAGAGCAACCTGCAGATCACCACCGAAGCGCAGAATCTCACCCGCGCCCTCAAGGGCAGTTCGCAGACTCAGGGCGCCTGGGGCGAGATGATCCTCTCCACCATTCTCGAACAGTCCGGCTTGCGCGAGGGTGAGCAATATTTCACCCAGCAGAGCCACACCGGGGAGGACGGCCAGCGCGTCCGCACCGATGTCGAAATTCTCATGCCCAATGGCGACCGTTTGGTCATCGACTCAAAGGTGTCGCTGACGGCTTTCGAGGCCTTCGTGAATAGCGACGAGATGGATCGCGACCATCACCTGCGCGCGCATATTACCTCGGTGCGCAGCCATATCACCACGCTGGGTGACAAGACCTATCACCGCGCCGCCCGTTCGAGCCTAGACTATGTGATGATGTTCGTGCCCATCGAAAGCGCGCTGGCCACGGCCATCCAGCACGATGCCAAGCTCGTCGAATTCGGCGTGGGCAAGGGCGTCATGCTGACGACGCCCACCACGCTGATGACCGTGCTGCGCACGGTCCGCAACGTCTGGGATATCGAGAAGCGCCATCAGAATGCCGAGGAAATCGCCGAGCGCGCCGGTCAGCTCTACGACAAGGTGGCCGGCTTCCTTTCCACCATGGACCAGGTCGGGGACGCCATCGACAAGTCCCAGCGCGCCTATGCCAAGGCCAGGGACCAGCTCTCCTCAGGTCGCGGCAATGTCGTGCGACAGGTGGAAATGCTGCGCGAGCTTGGGGCCAAGACCACCAAGCCCGTGCCCGTCGGCTGGGAAGGCGGCAGCGACGAGGTGCAGCCCGCCTTGCGCCTCGTCCGCGACGAGCCGGGCGACCTCAACTGAATTTGCTCATCTGATCGAACTCTCCGACCGCTGCCGCGTTGCACCTTGGCCCATTGCGGAAGGGAGAGCGACCATGGCGCAGAACCACAGCCATCCGGGCAGTCTCGTGCCCCAGGAAACCAATTTCGAGAATGCCGATACGCCCGGCATTTCCCAGCCCTATAGCCAGAGCGAGGTGGAAGACCTGCTCTATGGCGATGACAGGCCGGTGCAGGACCGTCTGGAGCGCTTGCGGGAAATGCGGGTCGAGGCAGCCGAGCGCGAAAGTGGCGACTTTGGCGACCAGGATCCGGTCTTCCTGCTTGACGAGCTTGATCGGGCCATCGAGGCCTTGCAGCGCGACCTCGACAATACCGAGGAGACGGGCAATGTCGATGCAGCCATGGCCTCCGACCCTGCCGATCATCTCGACGCCCTAGCGCCCGACGACGTGGACGCCCGCGCGGCACTGATCGGCGAGGAGGAATTCTATGAAGATGACGAGGATGGCCCGGTCGATGACGACCATGCCTGGCATGGCAGCGAGGAATTTGACCCGCATTTACATTGAGTTAGGCGGTGCCTAGATCTCCGTGCGCGCCTTGAGCGCCTGGCTGAGCGTGCCCTCGTCGAGATAGTCGAGCTCGCCGCCGACCGGCACGCCATGAGCCAACCGGGTAACCTTGATGCCGGTGCCGGTGAGCCGGTCGGTGATGTAGTGCGCCGTGGTCTGGCCCTCGACCGTGGCATTCATGGCCAGCACGATCTCGGAATAATCCCGCGCCCGGCCGATCAGGCCATCGAGGTTAAGATCATCCGGGCCGACACCGTCGAGGGGTGAGAGGACGCCGCCCAAGACGTGGTAGCGCACTTGGCCGACGCCGGCGCGTTCGAGGGCCCAAAGGTCGGCAACGTCTTCTACTACAATGAGAATTCCGCTTTCACCGCGCCGTGGGTCGGCGCAGATGGAGCAGGGGCTCATCGTATCGACATTGCCGCAGACCTCGCAGGTCCGCACGGCCGCGACGGCCCGGTCCAGAGCGGCGCTAAGGGGCAGCATGAGCTGCTCTTTTTTCTTTATGAGGTGCAGCACCGCCCGACGTGCCGAGCGGGGGCCGAGCCCCGGCAGGCGGGCGAGGAGCTGGATCAGCTGTTCGATTTCGGGTCCGCCGGAGGGCATGGGAGGGTCACCAGAAGGGCCAATTTGCTAGCAGACTGTTAACGCCAGGCGTCACCAGATCGCGGCAGCAGGCTAAAACGGCAGTTTCATGCCCGGCGGCAGCGGTAGGCCGGCGGTGACTTCGGCCATCTTGCGCTGGGCTTCGGCCTCGCTCTTGCCCTTGGCGTCGGCATAGGCGGCGATGATGAGGTCCTCGACCATCTCGGCATCCTCGGGCTTGAGGAGCGAGGGGTCGATCTTGATGCCGCGCATGTCCCCCTTGCCCGAGAGCGAAACCACGACCATGCCACCGCCGGAGCGGCCCTCGACCACCAGCTCTGCCAGCTGGGCCTGCATGGCCTCCATCTTGGCCTTCATCTCGCCGGCGGCCTTCATCATGTTCATGATGTCTTTCATTCTTCGTCCTCTTCAAACGGGGGCGGGGGCAGGTCGGGTGCGGCGGCCTCTTCGCGCACCGTCACATTGACCAGCTTGGCGCCCGGAAATGTCTCCATGATGGCCTTGACCAGCGGGTCGTCATGCGCCGCATCGGTCGCCGCCTGCTTCTTCTGCTCGGCTTCCTGCCGCAGGGTCAGGCCCTCGGGCGCCTTGGTCGATACCATGATCAGCCAACGCTGGCCGGTCCAGGCCTGGAGCCGCGCCGACAGCGTGGCGATGATGCCCGGATCGGCGCCATCGCTGAGCGCCACTTCGATGCGGCCCTGCTCGAAGGAGACCGGCCGCATCTGGCTTTCGAGCGCGAGCTTGACCAGCACGTCGCGCTTGGCGGCGGCCAACGCAATCAGGTCCTTGTAGCTCGCCACCGTCGCGAGGGCTGGCTGAACCACGGCCTGCGGCCGCGCGGCGGGAGCAGGGGCCGGCGCCGGTGCCGCAACCGGGGCGGGCGCCGCCTGCAGGGCTTCCACCCGTATCGCCGAGGCGCCCCCCGACGGCCCGCGCGGCGGCAGAGCCGGGGCGCTCGAACCGGAGGGCAGCGTGCCCTGCTGGGTGAGTTTCGAGATCACCTCGTCGGGGCTGGGGAGGTCGGCAGCATAGGCGAGGCGGATCAGCGTCATCTCGGCTGCCTGCAGGGCATTGCCCGCGCGCGCCGTCTCTTCATTGCCCTTGAACAGGATCTGCCAGGCGCGGGTCAGCGCGCGCATGGGCAAGCGGGTCGCAAGGTCGCGGCCGCGATTGCGCTCGTCCGGCGTCAGCGAGGCATCGTCGGCGGCGGCGGGCACGACCTTGATGCGGGTGACGAGATGGGTGAATTCGGCGAGGTCCGCCAGCAGCGTCTGCGGATCGGCGCCCAGATCATAGAGCTCGCGCAGCGCCGTCAGCGCCTCGGCAATGCGGCCGCCCATCAGGTCTTCGAAAAGGTCGATGATGCGCGCCCGATCGCCAAGACCCAGCATGGCCTTGACCGTGGCAGCGGTGACCGCGCCATTGCCGTGGGCGATGGCCTGGTCGAGCAGCGAGAGCGAGTCGCGGGCCGAGCCTTCGCCGGCGCGCACGATCATGGCCAAGGCATCCGGCTCAAAGCCGATACCTTCCTTTTCCAGGATCTGCACCAGGTAGTCCGACATCACCTCGGCCGGAATGCGCCGCAGGTCGAAGCGCTGGCAGCGCGACAGGATGGTGATCGGCACCTTGCGGATTTCAGTCGTCGCGAAGATGAACTTCACATAGGGCGGCGGCTCTTCGAGGGTCTTCAGGAGCCCGTTGAAGGCCGCCGTCGAGAGCATGTGCACCTCGTCGATCACATAGACCTTGTAGGGCGCCGAGACCGGGCCGTATTTGACCGAGTCGATGATCTCGCGGATGTCGTTGATGCCGGTATTGGACGCGGCGTCCATTTCCACCACGTCGACATGCCGGCCCTCGATGATGGCGCGGCAATGCGTGCC
>CBFGPB010000107.1:0-7939 GCA_965650545.1 uncultured Devosia sp.
GCCGGCATGGCCGCCGAAGACCCGCTCTGGCCCATGCCGCTCTGGCACAATTACGATTCCCAGATGTCCTCGAAAATCGCTGACGTGAACAATGCCGGCTCGGGCGGTTATGCCGGGTCGGTTACGGCCGCCCTGTTCCTCAAGCGCTTCGTCAAGCATGCCGGCGCCTGGGTGCACCTCGACATCTTTGGCTGGGCCCCTGAGGCCCGTCCGGGGCGCCCGGTCGGTGCGACCGACCAGGGCATCCGTGCTGTCTATGGTTACCTGCGCCAGCGCTACCCGCGCTGAGGCCCGCGCCGCGGCTCAGTAGCCGCGGCTGCGGTCGACCACATTGGGCAGGGCTGCGCCGGCTTCGTGGTCCCTCAGCACCCGCGAGAAATACGCCACGCCGCTCTCTTCGTTCGAGATCGCGGCAATATGGGGCGTGATGTAGCAATTGGGCTCGGCCCAGAGCGGGCTGTCCTGCGGCAGGGGTTCGGTTTCGAACACATCGAGGCTCGCCGCGCCCAGCGTGCCGTCTCGAAGTGCCGCGACGATATCGGCCTCCTTCTGGTGCCCGCCCCGTGCCGCATTGACGATCACTGGCCCGCCGGCCAGCCTGTCGCGCCGCAGCTTGGCAAAGGTGTCGCGATTGAGAATGCCGGTCGTTTCTGGTGTCAGCGGCAACAGGTTCACCAGGATATCGGTGCCCGAGAGAAACGCGTCGAACTCGGCATCGCCCGAAAACCCTTTCACGCCTCCTATGGACTTGGGTGTGCGGCTCCAGCTTCTGAGGTCAAAGCCGAGTGGCCTGAGGCGCTTGACCGCATCCTGTCCGAGCACGCCCATGCCCATGATGCCCACCGTCGTCTCGCCGGCTGCCGGAGGATAGTACTGGCTCCAGCGACGGGCCTTCTGGTCGTCGCGGAAACGGCTGAACTGGCGGTGATGCATGGTGACGTGCGCCACGACATAGTCGCTCATGCGCTGGCTGAGATCGTCGTCGACGAAGCGCACTATGGGCGCGTCAGGCAGCTTGGGATGCTTTAGCAGCGCATCGACCCCGGCGCCCAGCGACAAGACGGCCTTGAGATTGGTGAGCCCGTCAAACGCATCCGGCTTGGGTTTCCAGACGAAAATGTAGCGGATGTCAGCCGGATCAAACTTGTCGCCGCGCCGCACCACGGGGTAGGGCGCCAGCGCTGCGGCAAAGGCGCCGGCCCAGCTGGCTTCATCGACGTCGGATAGATGCAGCAGCAGCATGCGAGGGTCTCCTCCAAGAAAAAGGCCGCACCCGATGGCGCGGCCCGAAAATTTCGCGATGCGCCCCTTCGCGGCCTTACTGGCTGGTGGCCGGTTCGGTCGCGGCCGGTTCTGCTGGCGTCGTTTCCTGCACCGGGGTGCCTTCCACGGGCGTTTCTTCCGCAGTGGTTGTCGGGGTTTCGACCGCAGCCTCAGGTGCCGTCGGCTCTGTGGTTTCCGCCGCAGGAGCCGTCACTTCTTCGCCGGCAGCCGGGGCGGCTTCTTCGGTGGCCTCTGCTTCGGCGGCCGGGGCCTCCTCGGCGACCGGGAACGGCACCGGGCTGCCCGAGAGCGTCTGCAGGTAAGCCAGGATATCGGCGCGCTCTTCAGGCGAGCGGACACCGGGGAAGTTCATCTTGGTGCCCGGGGCGTAGCCCTTGGGATTGGTCAGGAAAGCGTCGAGATTCTCATAGCTCCAGACCTGGCCCTCGGCCTTCTGCTGCAGCAGGATATCGGAATAGGCAAAGCCTTCCATATGGGCCTTGGAGGCGCCGACAATGCCGTAGAGGTTCGGACCCTGCTTGGCCGCTTCGCCTTCGGCAAAGGTGTGGCAGCCCTGGCATTTGCGGACCGCGGACGCGCCGCGATCAACGCTGGCGCTGGCCAGCAGCACCCCAAGCGGAACCGCAGGAGCCTCCTCGACAGCTCCACCACCCTCGGCGACTTCCGGTTCCGGCAGCGCATAGCCCGGTCCACGATTTTCGATCGGATGGTAGATGGCTTCGGCAAGAAAGCCCACGCCCATGACGAACAACAGGGTGCCGAGCACGGCGCCGATGATCTTGTTTAGCTCAAACGAATCCATTTGGTCTCTCTGCCGGTCCATCCCCGTGGACATTGATCCGAACCAGCCCAACTTTAGATGCCCAATAGGGAATCCGCCTCAACCGGCCGGTTCGACGCGCGCGGAAGATAGTATCAAGACCCCTTCCGGCGCAACAGGCCAAAGCCGACAGGTCCCCGGCAAATCGTCGCGGCGGGACGAAATGTGCCGGGAAGACTGCCGCTGCCAGGGTCTGGCAACGGGAGGGGGCTCCCAGCGGACGACCCGCCTTGCTCTCCTTACGCAGATTGACTCTCCCCGATGCCCGCGCCACAACCCCGCTGCTTTTCGTTTCCATGGATCCACTGATGACCAAGAAAATCGCTTTCCAGGGTGAACCCGGCGCCTTCAGCCATGCTGCGTCCGCCAACTTCTTTCCTGGCGAGGAATTTCTGGGCTGCGTGACCTTCGAGGAAACTCTCAACGCCGTGCAGACCGGCAAGGCCGACTATGCCGTCGTGCCGGTCGAGAACTCGCTCTACGGGCGTATTACCGACATTCACCACCTGCTGCCCGAAAGCGGCCTCCACATAATCGGGGAGACCTACCTGCGCGTGGAGATGACCTTGCTCGGCGTGCCCGGTGCGCGTCTCGAGGACATCAAGGCGGTGCAGTCGCTTTCGGTGGCGCTCGGCCAGTGCCGCAAATTCATCTCGGCCCATGGCTTCCGGACGATCAACGCTGTCGATACTGCCGGCTCGGCCCGCGAAATCGCCCAGAAGGCCGACAAGTCCGTCGCCGCCATCGCCTCGCGCTTTGCCGGCGAGATCTACGGCCTCGACGTTCTGGCCGAGAATATCGAGGACGCCGACCACAACACGACGCGCTTCCTCGTGCTCTCGCCCACCGAGAAACTGGCGCCCAACAAAGGGAAGGTGAAAACCACCTTTGTCTTCCGCGTCCGCAACGTCCCTGCGGCCCTCTACAAGGCCATGGGGGGCTTTGCCACCAATTCCATCAACATGACCAAGCTCGAGAGCTACATGGTCGGCGGCGCCTTTACCGCCACCCAGTTCTATGCCGACATCGAAGGTCATCCCGAAGACATTGGCGTCCAGCACGCTTTCGACGAGCTTAAGTTCTTTACGGACCACTTCCATATCCTGGGCGTCTATCCGGCCGCGGACTGAGGCAGGTCGGGCCTGGCGCCACCTCACCGGGGTGATTGTTCCCGCCGACCTGACCGGCCGGCGGGACGCGATCTTGCCGGCGGCGTCTCGTTCATTTCCCTTATCTGGGCGCACACGACATCGATCGGAACGGGCCTGCCGATGAAATAGCCCTGGCCGATGTCGCAGCCCGTGTCGCGAAGCAGGTCCATCTGCTCGCGCGTTTCCACGCCCTCAACGACAACTTTCGCGCCGGTTTTTCGGGCCAGGATCAGGACTGCCTCGATCACGGAGCGGTTGACCGAGTCGGATTGAAGATCCTGCACGAAGGCGCGATCGAGCTTGATTTCGTCCCAGTGAAACCGCGTGAGGTATGAGAGAGACGAATAGCCCGTCCCGAAATCATCCAGCGCAAGCGACACGCCCAGGTAGCGCAGATCGGAAAGCACGGCGATCGGCTGCTTGGGATCGGCCATCATCACCGACTCGGTCACTTCGAGCTTCAGTCTTGCCGGCGGCAGCCCGGCTGCCATGAGCGCAGCCGCCGTCGCGTCCATGACCTCGCCCTGCATGATCTGGATGACCGACAGGTTCACGGCGACCTGCACGTGAGGGGGCAGTCGCAGGGCGTCCCGGCAGGCGCAATCGATCATATGCTTGCCGATATCGACAATCTGCCCGGATGCTTCGGCGATCGGAATGAACTCGCCTGGCGCGATGGGTCCCAATTCCGCGTGGTGCCAGCGGGCCAGGGCTTCGACGCCCACCACCGCACCGGTCTTGATGTCGACCTGGATCTGGTAATGAGGGATGATCTCGCCTCTTTGAATGGCGCCCCGCATGTCGTTTTCAAGCGTCAGTCGGCGCTCCACCATGTCGCGAAGCGATTGGTCATAGACGGCAGCAGAGCCCTTCCTTCGGGCCTTGGCTTCGTTCTGCGCCAGGTCCGCATCCGCCAGGAGCCCCCGTGCATTCCGCACCGAGCTCGCCGTGGTGGCGATGCCGGCCGTCGCGCTGATCGTCACCGAACTGCCGTCGATCTCGAAAGGCTGCCGGAGGGCGTCCAGCGCGCGATCGGCAATGATTTCTGCTTCCGAAGCGTCGCGCAGCCTCAGCAGCGCTGCGAATTCGTCGCCGCCTAACCTGGCAACAATGTTCCCCGTTGAAGGTGAAATCACCTCCTCGAGCCTGCGGGCCGCCGCGATGAGCAGCTTGTCGCCAAACATGTGCCCCCAAGTGTCATTGATCAGCTTGAAGCCATCCAGATCGATCACGATGACCGCAGTATGTTGACCGTCATTGTTCACCGGCTCGTCCGCGTCCGGGAATGCCGTGCGGTTCGGCAGTCCGGTCAGGGGGTCATGATGCGCAAGGTAGGCAAACTTGTCCGCCGCGCGTCCGGCTTCCCGATGGGCCCGGCGCAGGTTTCGATTTTGTACGGCCGATACGATGAGCATGATACCCGCCGAGATGAGCGCCGTTACGACCAGGTAGTGCTGTATCGTTTGCTGCTCGGTCAGGGTCTGCCGGATCGCGGCGGCCTTGTTTACCGCAGAATTCGTCGCCTCGGCACCGATCTTCTCGATTATCGTGCCGACCGGTTCCACTGTGTCCAGCAGTGCCGAAATCGAGGGGGCGTTCTCCAGGTCGGCCATCTCGGTTTCGATGGACAATAGGAGCGATAGCAGATCGTCATAGGCCTTCCGGCTCTCCGGGCTGGAAGCCAGGAAATCCTTGTAGCCCCCGACATTCCAGGTATCGAGCCGCCCGAGCAGGATCTGGTAGAACAGCTCGGCGCGTTCGGCGTCGGCGGGCCTGCGCATCGCGGCATAGCGCGCGAGGTAGGCCTCCATCTGGGCGGCCTCGATGCGGCCATGCGCTCCGATCCAGGAGACGTCGAACCGCATGGAACTGCGTACCGCATCGGCTGTGTCCTGAACCACGCGCGCATGCAGCACCGTTGCGATGCCCAGCACGACAATGACCACGACTGCGAATTGCCGGAACCAGACGGAGAGGAGCATGGAAGGCCCCACCTTCCCGCCTATTTGATCGTGATACTTCGGACCTGCCAGGCAGATCGGGACTGATAGAGATCGGTCCGCAGCTCTTCGAAATCATCGAACGGATAGATGATGAACAAGGGGCCCTTGTTCCGGACCGACATGTAGTCGCCGTCCTGCTTGAGTGCCAGCAACACCGGATAGGTCGTGAAGTCCGTGAGGGGGATCGTCGTGCGATAATTGTTCAAGGCTAGCACGTCGGCCTCTTCTCCCTCGGCGCCGACATGAGAAAGCAGCATGGCCATTGGAACACCCTCGAATACCGGGGTTCCTTCATGCCAGGGCGTGGCGGTGACGATCTGGCCCGAGCCGATCGCTTCAAGCTGAGACGCGGTGAAATCGATGGGCACGCCGCCACTGATCTTGCCGTCTATGGTCAGAATGACGGGGTCGGATTGTGCCAGCCCTACGGACGGGATAACGGTGGCAAAAAGCAGAGTAGTCGAGAGCAGAAGTACAATAGTCTTCATTTTGATACTCCGAGCTTCCAAATTTTCAGTCTGAACCAACCGAAGAAATTTCAAGTAAACGTATCCGGCCGATTTCGTTCCAATTTCTCCATTCCGAGTTCGGCATGGCCCTCGTTGCGCGACGCAACGTTACGCCCGTTGACTTGCTGACCGCCCTAGCTATGGTCCGCGCGAAATCCCAACCGCCAGGATACGCCATGTCGCACGAGCAACTCGCCCAGATCATCGACACCGCCTTCGAGAACCGCGCCGAGGTCAACGTCAATACCACCGGCGAAGTGCGCGATGCGGTCAACGAGGCGCTGGACCTGCTCGACAGCGGCCGGGCCCGCGTCGCCGAGAAGGTCGGTGGCAACTGGCAGGTGAACCAGTGGCTCAAGCGCGCCGTGCTGCTCTCCTTCCGCCTCAATGACAACGAACGCATTGCCGGTGGGCCACAGAACTCCACCTGGTGGGACAAGGTGCCCACAAAGTTCGAGGGCTGGAGCGACAATACCTGGCGTGAAGCCGGTTTCCGCGCCGTACCCGGCGCCATTGTGCGCCGCTCGGCTCATATCGGCAAGGGCGCCATCCTCATGCCCAGCTTCGTCAACCTGGGTGCCTATGTCGATGAAGGCACCATGGTCGATACCTGGGTCACGGTCGGCTCCTGCGCCCAGATCGGCAAGAATGTGCATCTCTCGGGTGGCGTCGGCATCGGCGGCGTGCTCGAGCCGCTGCAGGCCAGTCCGACCATCATCGAGGACAATTGTTTCATTGGCGCACGTTCCGAGATCGTCGAGGGCGTGGTCGTGGGCGAGGGCTCGGTGGTCTCCATGGGTGTCTTCATTGGCGCCTCCACCAAAGTGGTGAACCGGGCGACCGGGGAAATTCACATGGGCTACGTGCCGCCCTATTCGGTTGTGGTCTCCGGCTCGCTCCCCGGCAAGCCATTCCCCGACGGCACGCCCGGCCCCAACCTCTACTGCGCCGTCATCGTCAAGACCGTCGATGCCCAGACCCGCTCCAAGACCGGCATCAACGAGTTGCTGCGGGACTGATGGGCCACGGTGCTGGTGGACACCGCGCCATCAGCCTACTCTCTGGCGGACCGGAGCTGATTCCGGTCCATCAAGGGGGACAATATGGACTCTATCGTATCGCTTCTGACCACCACCGAGGGGCGCATCGGCCGCCAGCAATGGTGGATCGGCATTGTGGTGCTGATCGTCGTCTCGATCGTTGCCAGCATCATCCTGAGCATTATCAGCTTCGGCAATCCGACGATTTTCGCCTGGCTGGCGGTCGTGCTCAACCTGGCGTTGATCTGGCCCAGCTACTGCCTGGGCATCAAGCGCCGGCACGACCGGGACAATAACGGGATGGATCTCAAGATCCTGATCGGCGGCTCGGTCATCCTCAACTTGCTCACCGCCTCGGGCATTGGTGTGACCATGACCGACATCGGCTCTGGCGTCATGGTGCCCATGCCGTCCATCTGGATGAGTGCCATCAATCTGATCTTTGCCGTGTTCGCCATCTACATGCTGGTCCAACTCGGCTTCCTCAAAGGCACCACCGGGTCCAACAGCTACGGCCCCGATCCCTTGAACGCCGCCGCCTGAATCAAACCGGAGCCGTCGTGACTATCGATCCTGCAGATCTGCTCGCCCGCCTCGTCGCCTGCCCCTCGGTTACCCCCGAGGAGGCCGGAGCGCTCGACTTGCTCCAAGCCGAGCTCGAAGCCATCGGCTTTGCGGTCACGCGCTTGCGTTTCGAAGGCGACGGCTCCTATCCGGTCGACAATCTTTTCGCCATGCGGGGACAGGGCGGCCGTCGCTTGCTGTTCGCCGGCCACACCGATGTCGTCCCACCCGGCGACACGGCGCACTGGACATCCGACCCTTTCAAGCCCCGTATCGCCGACGGGCGCATCTATGGTCGCGGCACCGCCGACATGAAGTCAGGCATTGCCGCTTTCGTGGCGGCTTGCGCGGAAATACCGCCAGACGCCGGCACGATCCAGCTCGCCATCACCAATGACGAGGAGGCCGATGCCATCAACGGCACAGAGAAGTTGGTGGCCTGGATGGCCGACAACGGCCACCACTTCGATTTCGCCATTGTCGGTGAGCCCAGTTCCAGCGAAACCCTAGGCGACAGCATCAAGATCGGCCGCCGCGGCTCGTTCTCGGGCAAGGTGACCGTCACCGG
>CBFGPB010000108.1:0-7918 GCA_965650545.1 uncultured Devosia sp.
TCTCGTACTTGCCGTTCTTGTAATATTCGGTCGAGGCGCAATCGAGGCCGAGGAAGACGTCCTCGCCCGGCTTGTAGCCGGCCTTTTCGATCGAGCGCATGATGAAGCCCAGGGCTTCGTCGGCCGATGCGAGGTTGGGAGCGAAGCCGCCCTCGTCGCCCACATTGGTGTTGTGGCCTTCGGCCGACAGACCCTTCTTGAGGGTGTGGAAGATTTCCGAACCGATGCGGACGGCGTCGGCAATCGAGGCGGCGCCGGCGGGCAGGATCATGAATTCCTGCATGTCGATCGGGTTGTCGGCATGCTCGCCGCCATTGATGATGTTCATCATCGGCACGGGCAGGACATGGGCGTTGGGGCCGCCGATATAGCGGTAGAAGGGCAGCTCGCTCGATTCGGCAGCGGCTTTGGCCACGGCCAGCGACACGCCCAGGATGGCGTTGGCGCCCAGCTTGCCCTTGTTGGCGGTGCCGTCGAGCTCGATCATGGTCTGGTCGATGGCGAGCTGGTCCAGCGCGTCCATGCCCAGGAGTTCATCGGCGATGACATTGTTGACGTTGTCGACGGCCTGGGTCACGCCCTTGCCGTTGTAGAGCTTGCCGCCATCGCGCAGTTCAACCGCCTCATGCGCGCCGGTCGAGGCGCCCGAAGGCACCGCGGCGCGGCCAAAGCTGCCATCGTCCAGAACAACATCGACTTCGACGGTCGGATTGCCGCGGCTATCGTAAATCTGGCGGCCGTTGACGTGGATGATTGAAGACATGCGAGCCCTTCCCGGAAAGCACTTTTGGGTGTGGATGCCTGTCTAGACGGGCTGTGTGACAGTGAAAAGAGGGCATGCGCAAAAATCGCGCATACCGGACCTGCTAGAGGGCCAGTTTGCCGTTGGCGATCAGCCAGGAGACCGATTCCTGGACCGCAGCCAGCGAGCTGTAGCGTGGCGCATAGCCGAGCAGCCGGCGCCCCTTCTCGATGCTGGCATTGGGACTGCGCGCGATGTGCTCCCAGGTGGCCCCGGCATTTTCGGGCGTCTGCATGTCCTTCCACTCGTTCCAGGGGTGAAAGCTCAGCGCCGGCTCGTGCCCGAACCAGCGATACATAGCCTCCGCATAGAACCGCAACGTGATGGCCCCGGGAGAAACCGCGTGGAAGGCTTCGCCGGTCGCCACGCTCCAGTGGCTCATGGCCTGCATGGCAAGGACGGCAATGTCGTCGGCATGGATGTGGTGCACTGTCTCCATGCCGAAATTGGGCAGAGCGAGTGTTTCGCCGCGGGCAATGGTGCGGAAGGCGGCATCATCGAAATGGCCGGCGGGATTGAGCGGCGACCACCCCTGCCCCACAATATGGCCCGGATGGAGGATGGTCGCTGGAAAGCCCTCGCGGCGCGCGAGATCCAGAAGATAGGCCTCGATGGCTGCCTTTTGCAGGCCATACTCGCCAAAGGGGCGCTTGGTCACGTCTTCGGGGGTCGGCACGACTTCGGAACGGCCATGGGTCCAGATCGTGCCGATATGCAGGAAATGCCGCACCTTGCCCTTGAGGCTCTCCACGAGCTGGCGGGCGCTGTCGAGGGTGAAACAGATATTGTCGATAACGATGTCGCCGCGGAGATCGGCAACGGCGCGGCCGAACTCCCCTGCCGCCTCGAGCGGCTGGCGGTCCAGGGCGGCCCGCTCCACCCGGGCCCAGGCTGGATCAGGCAGATAGGGCTTTGAATTGCCGCGCGAAACCGCCACGACGTCATGGCCGGCCCGGACGAGGCGAGGAACGAGATAGGTGCCGATATGGCCCGTGGCCCCAATAACGACAACGCGCGCCATGATTGATCCCCTCCCGTCTGGCTCGAAAGCTCTCCATGTCCTAACATGTCAGGGCAGGCTGTCCAGCCTGCAGATTCCGGAGGAGACCGACGTGACAAGCCCGCTCATCAAGCAGGTGGCCCATACCTGCATTTTCGCCCGCGACCTCGACGCCGTTGAAGCCTTTTATCGAGACGTTCTGGGCGTGGCGCCGAAGTTCGACTTCAAGCGTGGCGAGGACCGGATCGGCTTCTACCTCGATTTCGGCAACCGCACCTTCGTGGAGGTGTTCCGCAAGGGTGAGAGCCGCTTCGAGGAAAGCAACCAGATCAACCACATCTGTTTTGAGACCGACGACATCGACGCCTTCATGACTCATGCCCGCTCAAAGGGCGTTACGGTCACCGACAAAAAACTGGGCGTCGACCATACCTGGCAGTGCTGGCTGGCCGATCCAAGCGGCGTGAAGATCGAGATCTTCCAGTATACCAAGGACAGCATGCAGTTCGGCGCCAGCGGCGTCGTCTGCCAGGTGGATTGGTGAAGCGCGACCTCAGCGTTTCGCAAAGCGGGCGATAAAGCCTCGGGCGAGGCCCCGACGGGTTATGGGTTCGAACATCTCGTCGGGGCCTTCCGGGTCGAGGACTTCGTTGTCGGCCAGCCACTTTTCGAGTCCGTTGAGCTCGACCGGCCGATAGGGTCGCACTGTGCGGCCTTGTGGCGATGCCAATGCGTCGATGGTGCGGATCAGCGAACCGGTTTCGAAGAGCAAGGACGCGACGGCCTGCGGCTCGGCGCCAAGATGCTCGGCCAAGAGGTCATTGCGCAGATGTGCGATGCGCTCTTTCTGTTCCCCATTGCCCTCCGAGGCGATGATGACGAGGTCGCATTCGGTATCCAGGCGCATCGAGCGGTTGTTGATGTTCGAGGAGCCGACCTTCACCATGGTGTCGTCCACCACCATGGTCTTTGAGTGAACGTAGATCGGGTCGCCGCCCGCATCGAAGGGATGCAGCAGGCGGAAGCGATCATGGCGGTCGGCGCGCTTCAGCCAGGCATGAAGCCTGACCCGGGCTGTATCCATGGCGACGGGCTCCAGCCAGCCTTGGGCGGCTTCGGGATTGATCACCACGATTTCCGGCCCGTCCGCCTCTGCAAGGCGCTTCGCCAGGGCGCTGACAATGGCCCGCGAGGCAAAATACTGGCTTTCGATGTAGAGGAATTTCCGTGCTGCTGCGATCTGTTCGAGCCAGAGCTTCTCGACCTCGGTGACGGGCGGTCGGTCATCCAGTTCCGGCGCCGTCCGCGCGATGCCAGCTTGCACGTTGTTGAATTGCACCGGGAGGTCCGGGGGCCAGAGGGAGCGGTCGCTGGAGAGCGGCGGCATGTCCGGATCGCCGCCGGCAATGGTCCAGCGCTCGCGGACGAGGCTGGCAATCGCGTCGACAATCGGACCGGAGGATGCGGTCGTCACATCGTGCCAGGGCTTGTAGCGCCGACGGGTGAAGGGCCGTCTGCGACGATTGTCCTTGTGGCGATGCTCACGGGTGTCCCAGCGGTCGCCGGTCATGTCGATGCCACCTACAAAGGCCAGCGCGTCGTCAACCAGCATGATCTTCTGGTGGTGCGAGGCACCAAGCGGATGGGCGCCGTCGAATTTGACGTGAATGCGCGGATGCCTTGCCCATTGGAGAAAGCGGAGGAGCGTGGTGCCGCGCTTGATGGTGTTGAGAATGCCAAAGTCCCACTGGAGGATGAAAATCTCCAGGTCGGGATTTTGCTCGACCAGCCAGAGGACGAACTGGCCCAATTCGGTCGGTGCGGGATCGGTCTCGGTCTCGTGCAGCCCGATGCGGGTATCGAAATCCCAGCCTACCAGCGATATCCGCCTCTGGGCCATGATCATGGCCGCGCGGGCGTGGCGAAAGTAATCCTGCGCATCGACGATGACCGACAGGCGATCTGCCTCGTCGACCGCCATGCAATTTTTTCCGGGGGCAAGGTCAAGGCCCGCCAAGTGACGCTCCGGGTCCGCACGTTGTGATGCTCACATAACGGCGGGACTCGGCAATTGTTTCCACGCCCATGACGGCGCCGATCCGGTACTCGTCCCCGCCTCACTCGTCCCGCTTATGAGCGTCGATATGCTTGTCGGCGCGCGCTTTTTCGCCCGCTTCCTTGACCTTTTCAGCCTTGGTGCGCCCGAATTTCAGGCGGTTCGCTTCGGCCGCCGCTTCCTTTTCGGTGCGGGCCTTGGCCTTACGGGCTTTTGAGAGGGAGAGGATTTCAGCCATGGGATGCTCGTCCACGCGCATAGCCGCCACATCCTTCATTGCCGGGCCTGTCCCGGCAATCCAATCGGCGGCGAGGTGGACCACCGGGACGGGCCCGGTGGTGACGAAAATGACTGTAACGGTGTCGCCAGAAAAGTCGAGATCAGACCGACCTCGTCTGGCCTAGACCAGCCGGCTCTGCTCCATTGCCGCCGCAATGAAGCTCGTGAACAGCGGGTGCGGTTCAAAGGGCTTGGACTTAAGCTCCGGATGGAACTGCACGCCGATGAACCACGGATGGTCGGTGCGCTCGACGATCTCGGGCAGCGTGCCATCGGGCGAGACGCCGGAGAACAGAAGACCATTGGCTTCGAGGCGCTTGCGGTAGTCCATGTTCACCTCGTAGCGGTGACGATGGCGCTCGGAAATGCGGGTCGAGCCATAGATATCGGCCACGCGCGAGCCGCGGGTGAGCTGGGCCGGATAGGCGCCGAGGCGCAGCGTGCCGCCCATGTCGCCTTCGGCGCCACGGGTTTCCTTCTCGTTGCCCTTCACCCATTCGGTCATCATGCCCACGATCGGTTCCTTGGTGGGGCCGAATTCGGTGGAGGATGCTGCCTTTATGCCGGCCGTGTTGCGGGCGGCCTCGATACAGGCCATCTGCATGCCGAAGCAGATGCCGAAATAGGGCACGTCCTTGATGCGGGCAAAGCGGGCCGCCTCGATCTTGCCGGCCGAGCCGCGCTCGCCGAAGCCGCCGGGCACGAGGATGCCGTGGACATGTTCGAGATAGGGCGCCGGGTCGTCGCGCTCGAAGACTTCCGAGTCGATCCACTGCAGGTTGACCTTGACCTTGTTGGCGATGCC
This sequence comes from uncultured Devosia sp., assembly GCA_965650545.1. Lineage (GTDB taxonomy): Bacteria > Pseudomonadota > Alphaproteobacteria > Rhizobiales > Devosiaceae > Devosia. Next base: position 4,943 of record CBFGPB010000108.1, read on the forward strand.
GCCATGGGTCAGGGCTTCGGACAGCGACTTATAGGCGTCCTTGAGGCCGGTATATTTGCCCACGATGGCGATGTTCACTTCGCCTTCGGGGTTGTGGTAGCGGCGCGAGACCTCTTCCCAGGCCGACATGTCGGGCTCGGGCGCGTCGGTAATGCCGAAGGCGGCGAGGATTTCGCGGTCGAGGCCTTCATTGTGATAGGCCATGGGCACGTCATAGATCGAACCGACGTCCAGGCCCTGGATGACAGCGCTTTCGCGCACGTTGCAGAAGAGGCTGAGCTTCTTCTTTTCGCCCGCCGGGATCGGGCGGTCGCAGCGCACCAGCAACACGTCGGGCGCAATGCCGATGGAACGCAGTTCCTTGACCGAGTGCTGGGTGGGCTTGGTCTTGAGTTCCCCTGCCGAGGGAATATAGGGCATCAGCGTCAGGTGCAGATAGGCTGTGTGGTTGCGCGGCAATTCATTGCCGAGCTGGCGAATGGCCTCGAAGAAGGGCAGGCCTTCGATGTCGCCCACCGTGCCGCCGATCTCGACCAGCACGAAGTCAAAGTCTTCATTGCCCTCGAGCACGAAATTCTTGATCGCATCGGTGACGTGCGGGATCACCTGCACCGTGGCGCCGAGGAACTCGCCCTTGCGCTCCTTGGCGAGGAGATCGGAATAGATGCGGCCCGAAGTGATGTTGTCGCGCTTGTTGGCGGCGCGGCCGGTGAAGCGCTCGTAGTGGCCCAGGTCCAGGTCGGTCTCGGCACCGTCATCGGTGACGAAGACCTCGCCATGCTGGGTCGGCGACATCGTGCCGGGATCGACGTTGAGATAGGGGTCGAGCTTGCGCAGGCGGACCTTGTAGCCGCGTGCCTGCAGCACGGCGCCGAGCGCCGCCGAAGCCAGACCTTTGCCAAGGGAGGAAACCACGCCTCCGGTGATGAATACGTACCGAGCCATGGGCGATCACCATAAGCATATCGTTGTCGATTCGCAGAGCAGGAAACCGGCTCTACACAAAAAGAAGAAGGGGATGTTGCCATCCCCTTTTTCGCATTCGCCTTGCGGCGGGTCAGTTGCCCGTCGGCGCCGCGGGCGTTTGTTCGGTCGGAGCCTCGGGCACAGGCAGGTCGCTGCCGGTGGCGGTGGAGTCCGTGGTCGAGGTCGCGTCCGTTGCCGGGGCAGTCTCGGTCGTCGTGTTGGCCTCAGGCGCCGTGGTGGTGTCGGTGGGCAGCGGCAGGTCCGACGTGTCGTCGCCCTGGAGCGCGTTCAAGGCATCAAGCACCGTGGTCGGCTGTTCGCCCTCAGCGCCGGTCGTAGCATTGTCGAGAATGCCCGACGTGCCGCGATCGAGTTCATTGAGAATGGTCAGGCCAATGGCGAGCGCGAAGAACAGGGTCGCGAGGATTGCCGTGGTGCGGGTCAGCAGATTGGCCGAACCGCGGGCCGTCATCAGGCCACCGCCGCCACCGCCACCAATACCCAGGGCACCCCCTTCGGAGCGCTGAAGCAGGATGACGACGATCAGCGCCAGCACGATCAGCAGGTAGGCGACGAGCAATACGTTGGCCATGAATCTCTTGTCTTCGCGTCAGTCCGGACGTGCCAAAAGGCCTCGTCCGGTTTGGAAAGGATGCGGGGTCATACACAACCCCAACGCCAAATGCCAGCCGCCTGCGGCGCTTTTTCGCCACAGGCAGCCATGCATCGAGCCTAGACCGCGGAGATAATCGTATAGAAGTCCTTTGCCAAGAGGCTTGCACCGCCGACGAGGCCACCGTTGACGTTGTTGACGGCGAGGATCTCGCGGGCGTTCTGCGGCTTGAGCGAGCCGCCGTAGAGAATGCGGATGCTTTCGCCCTTCTCCGAGCCGAAGCGATCCACCAGCCGCGCCCGGATGGCGTCGTGCATATGGCCGATCTCTTCCAGCGTCGGGGTGCGGCCGGTGCCGATGGCCCAAACCGGCTCATAGGCGACGATGACTTCATGAAGTTCGGCGGCGTCGGGGATGGACGCGGCGATCTGTTCGGAAACCACCGCTTCTGCCTGCCCGCCATCGCGCTGCGCTTCGGTTTCGCCCACGCAGATGATGGGTTTGAGGCCGGCGCCGATGGCCGCCTCCGCCTTGGCGCGGACGGTATCGCTGGTTTCGCCGTGGTCGGACCGGCGTTCCGAATGGCCCACGATGACAAACTGCGCGCCGGCATCGGCCAGCATGGGGGCGGAAATGTCACCGGTATGGGCGCCAGAGGCCTGCGCATGGCAATCCTGCCCGCCGGCGATGATGCCGCTGGAGGCGCCCTGCGCGGCCACCGCCGCAAGCAAAGTTGCAGGCGGACAGACTACGACAAGCGCCCGCGGCGCCTCTCCGGTGGTCAGCAAGCGCGCCAGCTCACTCAGCTCATCCAGCGAGTGGGTGAGCCCGTTCATCTTCCAGTTTCCTGCGATCAGCGGTGAGATGGTCGTCAATCTTGCTACTCCTGCCTCTTGCGCCGGAGAGGGCTTTGCCCTAACCCCGGCTGTCGTATTTGTCTTACTAGTCCCACCCCTTGCCTCGGGTAAAGGGTTGGACCCGAAACTGGAACGCTTCAGATGCTCGATGGTTTGCGTGGTTTTGCAAAATCCTGGCCCGGGAAGGTCATGGGGGCGTTCCTGCTTGTCGGTGTAGCCGGATTCGGGATCAACAATGTGATCGTCGACCTGGGCAGCAATACCGTTGCCCGCGTGGGCAATGAGGAAATCACCTCGCGGGAATTCCTGCGCGCCTATCAGAGCCAGGCCAATTCGATCGCCCAGCAACTCGGTTCCATGCCCACGGCGAGCCAGGCCGAGGCCTTCGGCATTCCCACTGCCGTCCTGCTCGGGCTGTCGGAGGGCGCAGCGCTCGATACGCTGGCTGACCAGTTCGGCTTGGGCGTCTCGGAAGCCAAGCTGGCGGAGATGCTGCGCGAGGACCCGTCCTTCCACGGCACGCTGGGCAATTTCGACCCG
>CBFGPB010000109.1:0-7873 GCA_965650545.1 uncultured Devosia sp.
GGGGTGGGTGGTACCGCCTCTCCGGATTGAACGGAGGACCTCTAGATCCACAATCTAGCGCTCTAACCAACTGAGCTAAGGCGGCAGGACCCGCATCGGTTTGCCGGCCGTTGGCCGGGTTCCGAAAGCGGGCGGAACATAGGTCGAGATGCGCGATATGACAAGCACCGATTTTGAGCTGTGGACAGCGCCGGTCTGTAGGCGTCTGGGCGGCAATTTTCGGCCCCCCTCGTGACCAATCCTTAGGAAAGGGCACTTAACCATCAAACGCAATGCAGCCCCCTGCTGCATGGGCCGGGCTGGATTCAACCGCGCCGTGCCTATATTGAAGAACACTTAAGGAACTTCGGACGTTTGTGCCGAATTGGCACGAACCAACGCAGTCGCGACCACACAAAGGCAGTCCATGGATGACCGCTGGAACATTTTGCCGGATGCGCGCCGCGTGCAGCAGCATGAGGACGATTCGCGCCCGGCATGGCTGTGGTCCCAGGATGGGCAGACGCTGATCTGGTCCAACCCGGCGGCGTCGCTGTTTGGCGCCAAGCTCAAGAAACACGGCCTCAAGCGCGCGGCGCCGGCCGTGCCGATCAAGGGGCAGGTGGCGCGCATCATCCGCCTCGGCTCGACCGGCCGCAGCAGCCTCGCACGCATCCAGTTCCTCGCCGGCGAGAAGCCGGTTTCGGCGACCTGCGCCACGACGCCGCTGCTGCGCCACGACGGCGAGGCGGTGCTGCTGATCGTGGGCGTCGACCCCATTGCCGAAGACATAATCGCGGCCGCCCGCCAGCCCGCAGGCGAGCCTGAAGTCGAGCTCGAGGTTTCTCCGGAAGAGCCAATGCAGGCGGCGACCGGGGAACCGAACGAGACTGAGGCACAAGGCGTCGACAGTGCCAGTGCGGAGGGCGCACCTGTCGCTGCAATAGACTCTGACGACGCCTACGCCCATGAGTTGCGGAGCTGGCGCGATGCGGATGCCGAAACGGCTTACGACCCGTCGGAGCAAAAGCATGTCCCGGCCAGCGACCGGACGGAGGACTGGGTCGAGGCGCTCGGCGACGGGTCCCCGGATCTGACGGCAGACAATGCAGTACCCGACAAGAACCAGGCGATGCAGGCGCTCCCCTCCGTTGAGGGCGCTGCGCCAGATTCCGTGGCAGAGCCGCAAGGATCGCCGGACGAGGAGGGAACCGGTGCCGCTCCGGTGGAAGCCGGCATGGAAGATGTGTCGCGACGGCTCAGCGACCTCGTCGAGCGGCTGGCCGCGGACGAGGCCCTCTATGCGCCGCTGACCGAGGCCGACGACACGCCGCCCATTGCGGCAGCCGAACCTGCCCCCCCCGAAGCCGCCACCGACGAAACGCCGACGCGGCTCTATACAATCACCGGCCGCGGCTTCCGCCCTCTGACGGCGGAGACTGAAGCGAGCGAGGCCGGCGTCGAGCCCTCCACGGCGCCTGCCGAACCGGTGGAGGCCGCGGCGGAGGGCGAAGTCGATCCAGAAGTGGTCGAGCGCGTCTCGCGCTACAATTTCGACGAGCTGTCGCGCATCCTCAACGACCGGGTGGGCGAGCGGAAACCGCAGGCCAGCGAAGCCGCGCCGGAAACCCTGCCGATGCCAGCCAGCGGTCCCGCGACAACGGGCGCGCTGGTCAACCTGGGCGGCGAGACCCTGGTGCTCAACCGCCTGCCGCTGGGCATCCTGGTGTTCCGGGACCAGCAGGTGCTGTTCGCCAATCGGGCCATTACCGAAATGATCGGTTATGAGTCGGTCGAGAGCCTGAGGCAGGCGGGTCTTGGCGCTATCTTCCCGGTCATGGGCCCGGAAGGACAGGAAGCCGGACCGGTCAACCATCTGGTGCAACGGGACGGAACACTGGTGCCGGTGACGGCGCGGCTGCAATCGATCTCCTGGCAGGGACGTCCCGCCCTGATGCTCTCGGCCAGCACGACCGAAGTACGCACGGGCCACGAGGAGGCCGTCAAGGCCTTCGCCCAGACCTTTGCCGATATCCGCGGCGATGGCTTCATCGAGGCCAGCCGCAATGGCATGGTCAATGCCGCCAATGCCCCTGCCCTGACGCTGCTCGGCAATGGCAAGCCGCTTGTCGGGCGAACGCTGGCGTCGCTGGTGGGTGAAGACGACGGGGTGGCGCTGCGCGCCTTCCTCGAACGCCCGGCCCGCTTCGCCGAAACGGCGCGGCCCTGCCTCACCTTGCGCGCTGCCGACGGACGCTCCGACATCCTGCTGTTCGCCCTTGGCCAGGCCGGCGTGATCTCGGGCTATTTCGCCCTGGTCAATGCCCGCCAGACGTCGCCGGCGCGGCTTGGCGGACCGGTGGATATCGACCCGGCCCTGCTGGCACGGATCAGCCGCGGCGTCAGGCGGCCGCTAAACACCGTGATCGGCTTTTCCGACATCATCCGCTCCAAGGCCTTCGGTGCATTGGAGAACGAACGCTACGCCGCCTATGCCGACGACATTTCGCAGGCCGGGCAGGAAATTGCGGCGCTGGTGGACGAGCTGGATGACTATGCGCGGCTGCGCGACGGGCGCTACCTGCCGCAGCGGGCCAGCCTCGACCTCACGGACCTGCTCGAACAATGCGTGCTGCGCATCCGGGCACAGGCCAACGGGGCCAGGGTCATTGTCCGCAATGCCATTTCCGAGCGGCTGCCCCGGGTCACGGCCGACCGGGCCTCGCTGGCCCAGGCGGTGTTGAACCTGCTGGCCAGCGCCATAGACCAGACTCCGGTCGGCGGCGCCGTGGTGATCTCGGCACAGCGGCATGACGACGGCTCGATCGCGATCCAGGTGCGTGACAGTTCGGCCCATGCGGTGGACATGGCTGAACGCTTCGTGGTGTTCCGCGACGGCGTGGGACGCAATGGCCAGATGCTGGCGCCTGTGCGCTCCAGCGTCGGGCTGGCGCTGACGCGCTCGTTGTTGGCGGTCAACGCAGTCTCGCTGGCGGTTGACCCTGCCGGCCCTGAGGGCATGCTGTTCACGCTGCGCATTCCGGCCGACCTGGTGGATGACCGTCCGGTGGCGCAGGAAGCCGAATAGGCGGTGGCTGCACAAGGGCAGCGACTCCCTATAGTCATGCAGGGCGCGACAGCGCTGCTGGAGGAGACCCGAGATGAATGCACGCAAGTCACTGGCGCTGGCCATGACCGGACTGATGCTGACGACGGGCGTCGCCCTGGCCCAGCCGACGGAAATCCGCATCGGGGTGGCGCTGGAGCCCCCTGCCCTTGACCCGACGGCCGGCGCCGCCGAAGCCATCGACGTGGTGGTGTACCAGAACGTGTTCGAGGGGCTGGTGCGGATCGACCAGACCGGCGCGGTGCAGCCGGGGCTGGCGGAAAGCTGGACCATTTCGGAAGACGGGCTCACCTATCGCTTCGCCCTTCATGAAGGTGTGACTTTCCACGACGGCACCAGCTTTGATGCCGAGGACGTCAAGTTCACCTTCGACCGCCTGCTGGCCGAGGACAGCGTCAACGCGCAGAAGGCGCTTTACGCGCCGATCTCGTCGGTGACGGTAGTCGACCCGGCGACGGTGGAATTCACCCTCAGCCGGCCCGACGGGCTGTTCCTGTTCAACATGGGCCGCGGCGATGCGGTGATCGTGGCGCCGGAAAGCGCGGCCAACAATGGCGCAGAACCCATCGGCACCGGACCCTTTGCCTTTGTGCAGTGGGATCGGGGCAGTCGCGTGGTGCTGGAACAATATGGTGCCTATTGGGGGGAAAAGCCGGCGCTGACCAAGGCGACCTATCTCTTCATTGGCGATACCGCCACCATGACAAATGCGCTCCTGGCGGGCGATGTCGACGGCACCAATAATTTCGCGCCCGAAGCCATTGCCGTGTTCGAGAACAACCCTCAGTACAAGGTCCTGGTCGGATCGACCGAAGGCGAAACCATCCTCTCGACCAACAACAGCAAAGCGCCCTTCGATGACCTCAAGGTGCGCCAGGCCATGGCGCATGCGCTGGACCGGCAGGAAATCATCGAGGGCGCGACCTATGGCTATGGCGTGCCGATCGGCACCCATTTTGCACCGCACCATCCCTATTATCTCGATCTCACCGCGACCTATCCGCATGACGTGGAAAAGGCCAAGGCGCTTCTGGCCGAGGCCGGCTATCCCGACGGGTTTTCAGCGACGCTGAAGCTGCCGCCGGTGGCCTATGCGCGGCTCTCGGGCCAGATCATCGCCAGCCAGTTTGCCGAGGCAGGCATCAAGCTCGAACTGATCAACATGGAATGGGCGCAGTGGCTGGAAGACGTCTTTGCCAACAAGGACTTCGACCTCACCATCATCAGCCATGTCGAGCCGTTCGATATTGGCATCTATGCCAACCCCGACTACTACTTCGGCTATGACAATGCCGAAGTGCAGTCGCTCAACGAGACGCTCAATGCCACGACCGACGAGGCCGAGCGCAAGCGGCTGGCGCAGGACATCCAGACCATCATCGCCCAGGACGCCGTCAACGGGTATCTGTTCGAGCTCGCGCAGACCGGCGTGTGGAATGCCAAGCTCGAAGGCATGTGGCAGAACGCGCCGGTGGAGGGCGTGGTGTTGCGCGATATCCGCTGGGTGGAATGAGCTGCCCCGACGGACTTCTGCCATCGTCACGCATGCCGTGCCGCCCTCGGACTTGATCCGAGGGCTACTTGAGGCTGGCTTCAGTGGCGAATGGCCCCCGGATCAAGTCCGAGCGCGGCTCCCTGTGAATTCAGGCGAAGCGGCATGACCCTCTTCCTCCTCCGCCGCATCCTCGGATTCGCCGCGACCCTTTTCATGGCGGCGCTGATTATCTTCCTGCTGCTGGACCTGCTTCCCGGTGATCCGGCCCGGTTCATCCTCGGCATCAATGCCACGCCGGAAGCGGTTGCGGCCCTGCGCGTACAGATGGGGCTCGACGCGCCGGCGCATGAGCGCTTTTTCGACTGGGTCATGGGCTTGCTGTGGGGAGACCTGGGACAGTCGCATACCCAGGGTCTTCCCGTCGCGGAACTGGTGGCCGAGCGCATGGCCGTGACCTTGCCGCTCGCGCTGATCGCCATGGTGGTCTCGGTGGTGATCGGCCTGCCGATCGGCATTGTCGCGGCCATGCGGCGTGGCAAGGCGACGGATACTGCCCTGATGGTACTGGCGCAGACGGGGGTGGCCGTGCCCAATTTCTGGTTCGGCATGCTGCTGACGTTGCTCTTCGCGGTGACGTTGCGCTGGCTGCCGACCGGCGGCTTCGTGCCGTGGCAAGAGGATGCCGGTGCGGCCCTGCGCGGCCTGATCCTGCCGGGCCTCGCGCTGGCGCTGCCACAGGCCTCCATCCTGGCGCGGGTGATGCGCACGGCCCTGGTCGATGTCGCCGGACAGGACTTCATCCGCACGGCGCGCGCCAAGGGGATGACCAAGGACGAGGCGATCTGGCGCCATGGCGTGCGCAATGCGCTCTTGCCGGTTCTCACCATTCTGGGGTTGCAGTTTGCCTATCTGGTGGCGGGCACGATCATCGTCGAGAACGTGTTCTACCTGCCGGGCCTGGGGCGGCTGATCTTCACCGCCATTTCCGAGCGTGACCTGGTTCTCGTCCGCGGCGCGACCATCGTGCTCGTGCTTGTGACCACGGCCACCATGCTTGTGGTTGACCTCTGCTACGCGCTGGTCGATCCGCGCCTCAAGGGCAGGGCCGCATGACGGGCTTCAACTGGAAAGACCATCCGCAACTCGTCCTGGGCCTGCTGGCGGCGGCTGTCTTTGCCCTTCTGGGCCTGGTCTCGCTGTGGTGGACGCCCTATCCCATCGAAGAGATTGCCATTGCCCGGCGCTTTGCCGCGCCCTCGGCAGCCCATTGGCTGGGCACCGACCATCTCGGGCGGGACATGCTCTCGCTGGTGATGAGCGGCACCTTGACCAGCTTCGTCGTTGCGGCGCTGGGTGTCCTCATCGGTGTCGGCATTGGCGTGCCCATGGGCCTTGCCGCCGTCGCCTGGGGCGGGCCGGTGGAGTGGCTGGTGCTGCGCTTCTCGGACCTGACCTTCGCCTTTCCGGCAGTGATCGTCGCCATCCTGATCGCCACGCTGGCGGGACCGGGCGAAAGCAATGCGGTGATTGCCATCGGCGTATTCAACATTCCGGTGTTTGCGCGGGTGGCGCGCGGCGGCGCGCTGGCCATCGCTACGCAGGATTTCGTCGCTGCGGCACAATTGGCCGGTCTCGGGCCGGCGGCCATCGCCGTCCGCCACCTCTTGCCCAATATCATGAGCCTGCTCATCGTTCAGGGCACGATCCAGCTGTCGCTGGGCATCCTGGCGGAGGCGGGCCTCTCCTATATCGGGCTCGGGACCCAGCCGCCGGCGACGAGCCTGGGGCTGATGCTGCGCGACGCGCAGAGCCTGTTCCTGATCCATCCCTGGCTCACCCTGGTGCCGGGCTTCGTCATCGTCCTCATCGTCATTGCACTCAATGTTGCCGGCGACGGGCTGCGCGATGCCATGGATCCGCGCCTCAAGCGGGAGGGGCTGAGCCATGGCGCTGGTTGAAATCCAGGACCTGACCATCGCCTTTGGTGGCCGCGCCGCCGTATCGGACCTTTCGCTCAAGCTGGAAGGCGGCGACCGCTTTGGGCTTATCGGGGAGAGCGGCTCAGGCAAGTCGCTGACCGCACTGGCCATCGCCGGCCTGTTGCCCGAAACCGCGCAGATGTCGGGAAGCATCCGTTTCGACGGCAGCCCCCTGCCCGCCGATGAGACCGCCATGGCCCGGCTGCGCGGCAAGCGCATCGGCATGGTGTTCCAGGAGCCGATGACGGCGCTCAACCCACTGATGAGCGTGGGTGACCAGATCGAGGAAGCCATCGCGCTGGCAGGGCCGGCCGAGGCAAATGCGCCCGTTCTGCAGGACCTGCTGGAAGAAGTGGGTCTCGACCCCGCCCACGCCGTGCGCTTTCCGCATCAATTGTCCGGCGGGCAGAGACAGCGGGCGATGATTGCCATGGCGCTGGCCAGCCAGCCGGAGCTGATGATTGCCGACGAGCCGACTTCGGCGCTCGATGTCATCACGCAAAGGACGGTTCTCGACCTCATTGCTGAGATCTGCGCGAGGCGGCGGATGACGCTTCTGTTCATCAGCCATGACTTGCGGGCCGTTGCTGCACTGTGTTCGCATGTGGCCGTGATGCAGGCTGGGCGCATCGTCGAACAGGGGGAAACCAGGACCCTGATCGCGGCGCCGACGGCGGACTATACACGCCGGCTGCTGGCGGCGACCCGCATGGGCAAGTTGACCAACCCGGCGCATTCGACGGGAGCGCCGCTGCTCGAGGTCGAAGGGGTGAGCCGGATCTACCGGCAGGGCGGGTTCTGGCTGTGGCGCGACCCGCCGGTCAAGGCGGTGACGGAGGTGAGCTTCAGCGTCGATGCGGGTGAATGCGTGGCGCTGGTCGGACCTTCCGGCTGCGGCAAGACCACGCTGGCGCGCATGATCGTGGGGCTCGACAGTGCCAGCGCCGGACAGATGCGGCTGGACGGCATAGCCTATCGCGGGCGCGACCTGCCGCCCATGCTCCGGGCCGGGCTGTCGCTGGTGTTCCAGGACCCGTTCAGCAGCTTCGATCCGCGCATGCGTATCGGGCAATCGCTGGCCGAGCCGCTGCACCTCCTGGGCCAGATGCCGAGCACGGAGCGGGAGGCGAGGCTGCGGGAAGCGATCGAGGATGTCGGCCTGGAACCGTCCATGCTGACGCGCTTTCCGCACGAATTCTCCGGCGGACAGCGGCAGCGCCTCGCCATTGCGCGGGCGCTGGTGACGCGACCGCGCCTCGTGGTGCTGGACGAACCGGTTTCGGCGCTGGACGT